>JAHAAK010000050.1 GCA_018376905.1 Collinsella sp.
GGCCGGCCGGTCCGGCCCTCAGGGTATCGGGTTCCCACATTCATCCGTACATGTACGGATGAATGTGGGAGGTGTTCGGATGAAGTCGATAATCAAGGGAGGCGGCCGCTTGCAAACTTTCCTCGTGGAGTTCCGTATAGAATGGCTTCGACTGCGGTAAAATGACCTTAGTAAACCCGTCCGGCCTCTGCTCTCGAGCATGCACACTGGCGGGTCTTCTTTTATGCATCGAGCACAGGAGCACCATGGGGGAATACAAGAAACCCTGGCTGACCTTCGAGGAGCAGGCCGACCTGCTCATAGTCGAGCGCGGCCTGGTGGCAGACCGCGATGACCTTATCGCCCACCTCGCAAACGTTGGCTATTACCGCCTGAGCGGCTACTGGTACATCTTCAAGCGCAAGCCAGAGGCAGACAAGGAGGGCGAAAAGGACGAGCGTTTCGTCGAGGGCACGACATTCGACCAGATCTGGAAGCTCTACACCTTCGACAGGCAGTTCAGGCTCATCGTCTTGGACGCCATCGAGCGCGTCGAGGTCTACTTCCGCACGCAGCTGGCCTATGAGCTCGCGGGCAAGACCGGAGCGTTCGGCTTCTTCGACCGCGAGAATCTCCCGCGCCTTGAGGGCGATGCGTACGGCGAGTTCATCGAACGATGCACTGAGGAGCTTGACCGCTCGCGTGAACCCTTCGCTATCCACTTCAAGGAGGCCTACGGCGACGTGCATGACCTGCCGCCCTATTGGATTCTCGTGAACCTGATGGACTTCGGCACGATGCTTCGCCTCTACAACGGCGCGTCGGTTGACATCAGGAACAGAATCTCTGGGGACCTGGGCGTATCGTCGCGCGTGTTGAAGTCGTGGCTCGTGGCCATCAACACCGCTCGCAACATATGTGCACACCATGGCCGCCTGTGGAACAGAGGGCTTGGCACCAGGCCGACCATCCCCACCAAGTCGAAGTATCCAGAGTGGCACGAGCCGTACCAGGTGCGGTCGGACAACATGTTCGGCATACTCACCATCCTGAGTTACCTGCTGGAGCGCATCGCCCCCGAGACAGGCTGGCGCACACGTTTGTTTGAGCTGCTAGACAGGCTGGATGCCGACGAGCTGCACCGCATGGGGTTCGCGGAGGGTTGGCAGGGATGCCCGCTTTGGGAGCCGTATCTGCCCGCTGCGGAGCTTGGGAAGAAGCTCGAGCGCGGGTATGAGGAGCGCGGGGGAGTGCCATTATGTGAACCATTCACCGACGAATGAGAAAAGGCAGCGAGTGCGGTCCCCCGCGGGATTATCCTGGACCTATTACGTGAGCGGTGCGCGGGCGAGGAGCAAACATGGCAGGCCGTGGAGACAAATGGTCGAGGGAAGAAACCCTTGCGGCTCTGTTTTTGTACCTCGCCCTACCATCAAAAAAGGTTGATAAAACAGGCGAGGACGTCCAGGCGTTAGCTAAGGCCATTGGCAGAACGCCGAACGCAGTCGCTCTAAAAATCTGGAATCTTGCATCTTTCGATGAGCGTCGACGCGCTCGCGGCAAGGTTGGAATGACCCATGCGAGCAAAATGGATGAGATGGTTTGGGTTGAGTATTCCTCTGCTGGCGATGAGCTCGTCGAGGAAGCGACCGAGGTGTTCCTCAATCGATTCGATTTTGAAGAACCGCTAAGCGATGAGTTGAAAGAGACGATTGGCTTTGATTTGCCAGAGGGCAAAGAGCGCGAAGCAATCGTTTCGATGCGGGTGAACCAGGAGTTCTTTCGAAATACCTTGCTCGTCAATTACGATTCAAGATGCTGCTTGACGGGGCTATCAAACAAGGCTCTGTTGGTTGCTAGCCATATCAAGCCCTGGATTGTCTCTGATCCAAAAACGGAGCGACTTGCCCCCGACAATGGATTGCTCTTGAACGCATTGCACGATAAGGCGTTCGATCGGGGGCTAATTACCATTACGAAGGACCTAAAGATAGTGGTGTCCGGTGTGGTCGGACATGAAACACCTGAGGATGAGTATTTGTGGCGCTACAACGGAAAGCCAATTACGCTTCCGAAGCGATTTGTCCCACGAGCTGAGTTTATTGAATACCACAACGATATGGTGTTTAAGGGGTAATTGGACTATCTCCCGACCAAGCGAGGATTCGGATTGGTTTGCTGGAATGTGGCAGTGCCCTGTTCTAAGCAACGTATTTGTGATAGCCACCCGCTCACCTTGTGACGATAATGCAGAATTGCGGCACGGATAGAACTGCGCTAACCTTTGCGAATATGCGGAGCGGGGGCAAGCCGCTAAACTACACCCCCGCTCCGTTCCGAGTGGAGCCTCAATTGCGCATTGGGGCTCTACTTCCTTTTAACATGGACGTATCGCGTGATTGTTCCGGTCTTTACGATTCGCCCGGTCTTGGTAACTCGGTACTTCGGGATTCGCACTCGAACATATGCCATCTTCATCACCTCCTTCAGGATGCTGCGTGCCACTTAATGCATGCGGCGCTTGTGGTCTGCCAGCGTTTTGCCGGCTTGCGACTTGGCCCGAGGGCTCGACTTGCCGCTCGCCAGAACAGCGGCGGCTTTGCTGAGCTTGGGGCTGTGATGCCGTGCCATACAATCACCTCCCTACGGCTGGCAACGGACAGGTTGGCTCGTGGTGCCCCGAACCGATTCGAGGGTAGCACCGCTCGGCTTAAAAAGTCAATCTCTATTCCAATTCTGTTGGTTTTGTTCTATACTAGAAAGTGCCATTATGGGGCGGATAGTGTCTGGAGAAATGGAAAATGAAGAAGAGGAATGTACTGAACCTTATTAAATACCATGTGGAGGACAACAACTACGGCTTTCGTCAGGAGGCCATAGAGATCGCCCATGACTTCGATCGGGCCGGCGACACCGAGCTCGCAGAATACGTCCTCGCCCTTCTTTCGGACGCGAATACCTTTGTCCCACAGACAGGCGGCGGCGTGGGCCATTTCCTCAGGAGAATGGACTACTCCCGCTCGCCCCTCCCTCTCCCAGAGGTCATTTCTGAGGACGTGAAGGGAATCATAAATGCAGTCGGCCATGACGCGGGCATCAATAAGTTCCTGTTCCAAGGACCTCCCGGCACAGGCAAGACCGAAACGGCCAAGCATGTCGCCCGAATCCTTGAGAGGGATTTGTTTGTCGTCGACTTTAGCGAGGTCATCGACAGCAAGCTCGGACAGACAAGCAAGAACATCACGACTCTCTTCCGCGAGATCAACGGGTTTGCCAACCCGGGCAGAATCGTCGTGCTCTTCGACGAAATCGACGCCCTTGCGATGGACAGGAACAACAGCCACGATGTCCGCGAGATGGGACGCGCGACGTCCACGTTCCTCCGCGAGTTGGACAGTATGAACACGCAAGTCGTGCTCATCGCCACGACCAACATGTACGGAACGCTCGACAAGGCGATGATTCGTCGGTTTGATTCCGTGATCGACTTCGGCAGGTACACCCGAGATGACCTCCTCGAGGTAGCGACCACGCTGCTCAACGTGCATCTAGCCAAGTTCCGCTTTGCCGGGAAAGATGTGCGCCTATTCAACAAGATAATGCGGCTTATGGACGAGGTGCTGTATCCTGCTGAGCTCTCAAACCTCATCAAAACGGCGATTGCTTTCAGCAATCCAGGCGAGCCGTTCGACTACATGCGCCGCCTTTACAAGGCTGCGACGGGCAACGTAGTTCCCGACGCCAAGAGCCTCCGCGAGCAGGGCTTCTCCATGCGCGAGATAGAGACGCTGACGGGCACGCCGATCAGCACTCTTTCGCGCGAGCTGAAAGGTTAGACGATGAGCAACGCTATTCTCGAACTGAAGGGCTCTTATGAGCGCAAGGGGGCAATGCCTCCCGGCCCGCCGTCGCTCCCAAATGGGCAATCCGTTTCTGCTGACGAGCTTGAAGGTCTAAAGGCCGATCTTGTCGAGTGCAGGAACTATTGGAAGCGCCAGCAACTCGGCATCGACTACCTAATTAATGCTCGTTATAAATCGACCGTGGCTAAGAGTAATCGTTGCAGGAGGCTCCTGGCGCGAAGCAGTGACAACGCAAGTGACTCCATTGTCGGCGCAAGGTTCGAGCAGATACCTGGAAGCGCGGGGAATAACCCCCGCCACATCATCACATACCGCGTTGCCCCGCAGACGCTGGACAAGACGGTAGAGGAGCTGGGCACCTGTATAGGCATCCTGCGGCGAAATTACCCAAACGGCGTGATAGGCAGCAAGGAGCTGTCGCAGCTCGACAAAGAAAAGTTCGACGCTTACGGAGCGTCAATCTCAAAAACGGCCTTCGCGCAAATCATTCGCGATGCCCATTACCTCGTTAATTTCTATTACACCGACACAATCGATGATGCGTACAAGAACGACGACGCCTTCGTCACCATATACGATACTGGGACGGATACATACGAGCTGCTAAGCCGAGTCATACCCGCGCTGGACAGCGGACAGGTCTTTGAGAACTGCGTTCGCTTGTATCCCGACCAATATGAGCGGCTTCGTCGCGAAGCGCCCTACCTCGTCGCCATGTCTACGGTCAACTTCGCCGACACTGACCTAGCGAAACTCTGGGGCGAGAGGGCCTATAGGGAATACGAGGCGCGTTTGCCGCTACCGCCCTCGATTCCCGATCCGGACGGAGAGCCAGTCGTCGGCGTTATCGATACGCTATTCAACGAGAACGCATATTTTAGCGCGTGGGTTGATTACCAGGACTGTATGACCGAGAAACGCGACTGCAACAACGACGTGGCCCACGGGACGCAGGTTTCCTCCATCATCGTCGATGGCCCCTCGCTCAACCCCGAGCTAGACGACGGCTGCGGCCGTTTCCGCGTCAAGCACTTCGGCATCACCGACGGCGAGAAGCTGAACTCGCTTACCGTTATGCGCGACGTCAAGAGGATAATCGAGGCAAATCTGAGCATTAAGGTTTGGAACCTGTCGCTCGGCACCGCCTCGGAATGCCCGGAAAACTCAATTTCTCCGGTCGCGTCGATCCTTGATGAGCTGCAGGCGAAATACGACGTGGTGTTTGTGGTATCGGGAACGAATCTCGAAAACGGAGAGGAGACAAAGCGCGTTGGATCGCCGGCGGATTCAATCAATTCCGTGGTGGTTAACTCGGTGGGACGCGACTGTGCGCCAGCAATCTACTCGCGCCACGGGCCGGTCTTGTCGTTCTTCGGCAAGCCCGACATAAGCTACTACGGCGGCACCAAGGAGGACGGGCTCGTTGTGGCGGCGCCTTTCGCCCTCGTGCGTGACTGGGGTACGTCTTTCGCCGCCCCGTGGATCGCACGAAAGCTCGCCTTTCTGATTTATAAGGCTCGACTCACGAGGGAGGAGGCCAAGGCGCTTCTCATCGACTCGGCCTATGGATGGGGTGAGGGCGGTCTATCCAATACAAGGGGGTACGGCGTTCCGCCTATCAGTATTGAGGACATAATCGGCACGCCCAACAACGAGATTCGATTCATCCTCTCGGGCGCAATCGACAGCTATGAGACCTACAACTACGGTATACCGATTCCCATGAACGACGGCAGGTATCCGTTCATGGCGCGGGCCACGCTCTGCTACTTCCCGGAATGCCACAGGAGCCAAGGCGTCGATTACACCACCACAGAGATCGACCTCCATTTCGGACGCATCAAGGGTAAAGGGATCAAATCCCTGGACAAAAACGTCCAGGGAGACGAAGGTTCCCAAGTCTATGAAGCGGAAGCACGTGCGCTCTACCGCAAGTGGGACAACGTCAAGCACATCGGCGACGTGTTCAAGTCCCGGTTCGCCCCGCGCAAAGCCTACGACAACCCGCAATGGGGCATTATGCTGCGCAAGAAGGAGCGCAACAAGCCTGGTGCTGGAGATGGAATCAGGTTTGCAGTCGTTGTCACTCTACGAGAGATGTACAACGTGAACCGCATCGAGGAGTTCGTGCAACGCTGCTCGCTGCGAGGGTGGATAGTAAACCGCATCGACATCGACGTGATCAACCAGATATATGAGGCCGCCGAGGTTGAAATCGACTTTGAAGACTAGTGCGCCGGTCTTGCAGCGTTCATGCTCGGATTCGAGTGCGGCCTAATTGTCCGAGGCGGGTGCTGGATAGCACTTCATGCAGCAGCATCTAACGCCCGCCTCGGCTGACAAATTTCACTATTCGAGTGGTCAATCGGTTATGAAAAGCCAGGTTTTAGATGACGTAATTCATAAGGCAAGACAACTGGGGATATTGCAAATAGCGCAAGGTTCGGCCGCTTGGGAATAGAGTTCACGGCAGTGAGGACCAACTTTCAAAGTATGCCCAGCTGCTTTACGACACATTGTAGTTTTGATTAATTTATAGCCTTTTATATGCTAAAACACGATGATTGAATACATCGCGATTCAGCATCTATGCCAAATACGTCTTACTTGAAGAATTTAAAGGTCACCCTCACGAACAGACTCATGTTGGCATCGGTCGAAGACTCGCAGTCGGTTATATCGGTAAAACAGGGCTTGAATCTTCGGTAAGTTCTTATAATAATTTAGTGCATTTGAAAGGCAGAGGATCAAGTGGAGGGCTTTTAGATGTCAACAGAGAGCACCGGCATTTTCGCCACAAAAGAGTATCGCTTTCTCTGCTGGCTCGACGCCCAACAAACTGCTACGCCCGAGGGGCCTGCAATCAAGATGTCACAAAGCGCAATAGCGGAGGCATACGGGAGCAGTCCTGCGACCATTAACGGTTGGATCAAGTCGCTCAAGGACTCGAACTGCCTTACAACCTACCGGAAAAAGAGCGGCTATATTGTTACGGAAACGGGAAAGCAAGCAATAAAGAAAATGAAAGAGTTGGAAGGCGTTATTTTTCAAGGTGACAGCAGGCCTTCGGAGCCGGCACCCTCCTCCTTGTCATATATCGATGTATTCTCAGGATGTGGAGGCCTATCGTTGGGCCTTGGCTGGGCAGGCTGGTCGGGTATCTTCGCAATTGAGAAAGACCCTATGGCCTATTCCACTTTTGAACATAATTTAATTAGCGAAACCTCCCCCTATAGCCACTTTCAGAATTGGCCTGAATGGCTCACTAAGGAATCGCACGATATTAACGATGTTCTCTCAGACGATACCGCGAGAGGGCATCTGAAAGAACTAAGCGGGGAGGTGACTCTTCTCGCTGGCGGCCCTCCATGTCAGGGGTTCTCCGTCGCGGGGGCGCGCAACGGCAATGACCCGAGAAACCTGCTTGTTTTTAAACAAATTGAAATGGCCAGAATACTCAGGCCACGCTTCGTGCTGGTGGAAAACGTTGGTGGATTTGGGAAAAAGTTCGTACTGCGTCCAAGCGATAACACCACAAGAAGCGTCGCCGAAGAGGCGGTCGATAAGCTCAAAGAGTTGGGCTATAGCGTCGGGAAAATCACCATAAACGCTGCCGACTTCGGTGTCCCACAGATACGCAAGCGGGTAATACTGCTTGCTATTTCCGAGGACTACGCAGGGAAACTTGATGTCAAGAGTTTGCTCGATGACTTGCTTTCATCTATCTGCATCGAGCAGAGGAAGGACCTTAGGCTTGCCACAAGCAGATATGTAAACGTCGCAGAGGCGCTGAGCGACCTTTCAGGCGATGAACTTGTGGCAGACCCAGAATTCCCAAGGTTTAAAACATGCAAGTATCTGCCTGCGAGCACTTCCTACCAGAAGCTCATGAGGAAGAATATTCGAAAGCAAGCAGTGCCGACCTGCCATCGCTTCAATCGGCACAGCGATAAGCTCATTGCGCTCTACAACAAGGCGCATATGACGCAGCAACCCGGGCGCCTCAGCAAGGAGTTCTTGTATGCGAACGGGTGTCACTCAAACAAGCGGTTTGTTCTAGACCTCGAAAAACCTTGCTCAACGCTAACAACTGCGCCAGAGGAGCTCATACATTTCGATAAACCTCGAGTCGTAACTCTCCGGGAGATGGCTCGCCTGCAATCGTTCCCTGACGACTTCCAATTCTATGGACGCTATACACTTAACGGCCCTGCAAGAGGAGTCGATGTTCCCCGGAATGCGCAAATTGGCAACGCTATCCCGCCTCTGGTAGGCAGGGCTTTGGGGCTAGCCATAAAAGACGTCATTTCGCTTGTTCAAACAGATGATGAAAGGTTGGAGCAATACCGCCCGAGCAACGATTAACTCAATGCCAGATTGAGTTATCGTACTCGATAGAGATGGCATGATAAATCACCTCGGTTACGAACTGGCTCGGATCGAGGTGATGTTTTTCTGAGTACTCATTGACATCGCGCCAGGTCTGTCCCGACAGCCTAACCGGCCTATAGAACTCAGGGAAAGCGTAGCCGCATTGTGAGCAATCTTTCTGGCATCCTCGGCAGACGACGCTCTTTTCGATATTGCAAGAATCACAAAGTGGCTGCCAATTTGTAAGGTCATCGGTACCACCGCGGGCACGGGGGACTTTGTGATCCTGCTGAAATCCATTCTCATCGGGCGTGCAACCACAGACGGCGCAAACATTGTTGTAGGCCCCAAGGACCATCTTCCATTTATCTGCCGAGAGTGATGTTCTGGGCCGTTTCTTTGGTGAGATGTTCAAATGAATGAGCTGATACCTCTGCCCATTCTTGATGATGCCTAGAAACCCCTCATCGCCCTGCAATTCGCGCAACCGCCTGAACGGATCGTGGTATGTGCCGCCCTTGGCGCGATCAATCGCAGCCCTGATCTCTTCGCGGCCAACGATAGGCCCGGGTATGCCATACCCTTTCGGCCAAAGAGTCTCCAATATGACGCGATAGATTTGCCGATTGGCCTTACTGTTCGTAATGAAGCCCGACGATGCCTTATCAATCCATCCGTCGCGCTCGACCAGGTAGTTATCACCATCAGTGTTAGGAGTTTGAAAATCCTGCTGTGCCTGACTAGACTTAGTGCGTCTTGGAGCGGACATGATGACCACCTTAAATCGTGAGTAACAGCTGCAAGTGTATCACTTGCCATATGAGCAACAGACAAACAGAGCCTATCGACCGAAGCTTCTAGCAGGAAGGACGCCTCTACAAGTTTCACAGGCTCCCGCACATCTGCCCCACGCTCGCCAACGTTTCACCTTTTCAGCCGCCCCGTGGCCGGGGCCGTCCGGGCTCGGAGCTGCTCGTCGGGGCTCGCCCGCGTCGTGGCCGCGTGCACTTCGGGCGCTTCCGTCGGTTCGGTCGCGCCACGGGCCGCCCATGGCGCTCGTGAGTCTCACGATGCGTCCGTCTCGCCGACGTCCTGCTGAAGCGCGCGAGCTCGAACCTGGTCTTGTGCTAGGTGGCCGAGCTGTTGGCCTGCGTGTTGGCGCTGGTCTTCATTGCCGTGGCCTATGTCGTCGTGAGCATGGCCATCGCGCTTGCAATCGCGGCCGTCGTCTTGGTGGTGTGCCTTGCCGGGTCTCCCGTTATCTATGTCACCACGTGGTGCAGGTAGCGGACTGTTGCTCCCAATGGCCCGCGGTGTCAGCGACCGATCGGCAGGCTGCCGGGAAAAGTCCAGGTAGCCTGCCGATCCCAGCTTTACATCGTTCCCTTGCTCGCGGCGTAATGCTCCGCCTGCTTAAAGGCGTCCTCGTAGGCGCGCTGTTTTGCTTCGTACTCTTGCACGTAGCGCTCCTGTTCCGCTCGGCTGGGGGGACGGGTACGGTCATGCTTCGTAGGTCTTTGGGAGATAGCTGCGCAAGCGAGTCTCCGTGCGAGGAGGCCATAAGTCTCTGCTGTCCTTCATCGGACGACAGGTAGGCTAAGAAGAACCGTGCTAGTCGTTCATCTTCAAGGGATGCGCAGAAGATGACATCGCAAGGGACAATGAGCTTAGGGCATAGCTGGGGTTCCCGAAGCACTGAATCGCGATTCGTGCTTCCAGGCACTACGAGGGCTAGCTTAAATGGCGAAGACGCTCGTGCCAATCAGCGCGGGGCAGAGGTCGAACTTGTTGCTGCCCAAGGCGATGCCGATCGGGCAGACATCGATGCTGCTGCCGCCCAGACGGAGCTCGATATGGCCCAGCAGGCTGCGAGCGATGCCGATGCCGCCGTGGCAACGGCTCAGGCAAAGTCTGACGCGGCTGCTGTCCGCGCCTCTCAGCTTAAGAACGCCGCCGCATCGCTTGCCAAGGCTACCGAGGACAAAGCCGCTGCCGATACCGCGCGCGATGCTGCGGCGACGGCCGTGATGGATGCCGAGTACGACTGGGTAGATGCTGACAAAGCCGTGACGGATACGGCTGCCGCCCGCGATGCCTCTGCCGCCGCGGTTGCCCGCCTGCGTAGGATCAATCTTGCCGAAGCCATTGTTAACGGCGGCGCTGACGATGCAGGCGAGGCGCTCAACGCCAAGATTGCCGCGGCTCACGATGCCGCCGAGCACGCCGCGGCCGCCAATGCCGAGCTCGATGCCGCCGTGGCTGCGGCGGATGCTGTGGCGCCGGCATACTTGGAGGCGCTTGCAAACTACGCCGCCGCCAAGGCCGAGCTCGACCAGGCTATTGTCGAGCTCAACGCCGAGATCGCTCGCCAAGAGGCCGCCGAACGCGGGAATGGCGAGCAGGCCCAGCCCGCCACGCAAGTGACGTACCAGGCCAAACATGCGGTGGCAACAACCGAGGCCGCGACGTGGCAGACGGCGATGCCTGCCACGGGCGATACGCCCGACCTACTGGGCGAGACCTTCGTTATCGGCGGCACGGTCCTGGTGGCCGCCGGCGTCTTCCTGTCCGATAAGCGCCGCCAGCTGACCCGTTAGGGACAGAAGGAAAGCGGACCATTTTCGGCGCGCACCGTAGGGGGCAAGAAGGCCCCACGCGGTGCGCGCCTAAAAACGTGTCCGCACGCAATGTGACACTTAGCCTGTCGCCCTGCTCTGTCGCGGCGGCATGCACCTGAACAACGGCCCTCTAAGGAGATCGATATCGATGAGTGACAACACCAAGCATCTCGCAAAGAGGTGCGTCAAGGACGCAGGGCCGTGCCTCGCGCTGTGCGTTGCCGGCGCTGCGGTCGCGCTGCTGGCTGTTCTGGGGCCGTTCGACGTGCTTCGAAGCGGCGGCTCTCTGCATGTTTGCATGGCCCTTGCCGGTGCCATGATGACCGGCGGCGTGCTCGATCTGGTTTTTTGGGTGTTTGACCCGTTTGGATGGAAGAACGAAGGGTAAGCCCTAAGGGATGGATGCCCCGCAGCGTTAGGAGGTTCCTATGATTTGGTTTACCAGCGATACTCACTTTGGACACGAGAACATGCTACGGCTTGCCGACAGGCCTTGGTCGACTGTTGCGCAGATGAACGACGCCATGGTCGCGAGCATTAATAGCAAGGTCGCCGTGGACGACGAACTTTACATTTTGGGTGACTTTAGCTTTAAGATGACGGCCCAAGATGCCTACGAGCTGCGCAAAAGCATCGCATGCAAGCGCGTCCATCTGCTGCCCGGCAACCACGACAAAGACTGGATGCAGCCTGCGGTAGCGGATGCCTTTATCGTCGAGCCGCCCATTTGCGTGCTCAAGATCGACCGCCAAAAAATCGTGCTGAGCCACTATCCCATGGTCGACTGGCAGGGTATGTCGCACGGCAGCTGGCATCTTCATGGGCATATCCACAGCTGCGGCGGCGCGTACAACAGGTTTAACCTCAGGCAGGGGCTGCTGCGCTATGACGTGGGTGTGGATGCCAACGGCTACGCCCCGGTGAGCCTGGAGGAGCTCAAGTCGTGGTTTGCGCAGGTCGACGAGCCGGCGTGTTGCGTTAAATGGCCGTGGTGGGTCAACGCCACGGGCGATGAGCAGGTCGAGCGCGATCTCGAAGCCTATAAGAGGGAAGTGGTGGAAGTGGTAATCCGATGACGGTCTATGTGACGGGCGATATTCACGGCGGCGTCGACATGCAAAAGCTGCGCGACTGGGAGCTTGGGGATAGTCTGACGGGCGACGACTATCTGATTGTCGCGGGCGACTTTGGCTTTCCGTGGGATTTCTCTGCCGAGGAGTGCGCCGATATCGCTTGGTTGGAGTCGCGCCCCTATACCGTGCTGTTCGTCGACGGCAACCACGAGCGCTTCGACCATTGGGCGGAGCGCCCCATGGAGCCGTGGCACGGCGGGCTGACGCAG
>JAHAAK010000051.1 GCA_018376905.1 Collinsella sp.
GTCGAGGCGGCATAGGATATCAACCGTATTCCAGATTCCAGTACGCCGGGCCGACTCACTTCGGATCGGGCGCTACACCAACTTTCTCGACACTACCGTTGGTACTTTGTCGTGTGCTCGGCATGTTTGATATTTGCCGCATACTTTCGGATTTGACGTCCGTAGTGTGCTCCGTAAAGACGGGACCTCTGCAAAATAATGGACAAAAGCGAAGGCTTCGTCTCCGTACTAAAACGCCGGCAGAGGCGAAGTTGCTCCTGCCGGCGTTGACATGCCTGCTTGTGACATTTACGGCTCGCGAAGGGCCCGTTTTGGGTCCCTACGCCTCCGTCGGCTCCACGCCCAGCTCGTTGCGGACGAGCTCGAAGGCGGCGGCGATGGCCTTGTCCATGTCGTAGTACTTGTAGCCGCCCAGGCGTCCGGCGAAGACCACGTCGCCCTCCTGCGCCGCCAGTTTCTCATACTGCTTGTACAGCGCCTCGTTCCTGGCGTCGTTGATGGGGTAGTAGGGCTCGTCGCCGGGCTTCCAGTCGGCCGGGTACTCGCGCGTGATGACGGTCCTGTCCTGCGTGCCGAACTCGAAGTGCTTGTGCTCGATGATGCGCGTGTAGGGGACCTCGCGCTCGATGTGGTTGACCACGGCCACGCCCTGGTGGTCGGCCTCGTCGAGCGTCTCGGTCTCGAAGCGCAGGCTGCGGTACTCGAGCGTGCCCAGCCTGAAGTCGTAGAACGCGTCGATGGGGCCGCAGTAGACCGTCCTGGCGGCGATGTCGGACTCGGCGGCGATCAGCTTCATGGGCAAATGGGGGCTGGAAGTGGGTTATGGGTTGGATGGTGGTGTTGGCTACAGGTTATCCTCGGTTATTCTGCAGGGTAAAATTACTTTGAAATAACCGAGTTAATTTGACCTGTGTGCGCCGATTGTTTGGAGGAAGTTACATCTTGCATCGTTCTATGTTTATTTCTGCTGGAGAGTTTGGTCAGCCCCTCGATAGCTCAGTTATTGCGAGAATGTTTAATTGTATTCAAGGTGACTTGGATGGTTTTATTGCTGCATTGGAAAAGGCGGAATTTGAATGTAGGCTGCCAGCTCTAAGCTCTCTTTGGGCTGATGTCCGCTATGAAAATGCTCAAGAAATATTGCATAACCAGCTTCGTGTTGATGGCATGTACTTGCAGTTTCCTGAATACGTTAGACTACCTAAGGGGGCTACCGTTTTTCGCGCGCGAAGTGTCTCTTCCTCTCTCGATTATGGAGCTCAGTTTATTGACCAGGGTCAACTGTGGGAGCCACCGAATAATTGTGTGACCAATTTTGGGCGATTAAACAAACCCGGTGAGAGTTACTTATATGTCAATTGCGGTGACCCAGTTACTACGCTTGACGAAGCTAGGGTGAACGTTGGTGACCAATTTGCTTTGATAGCGTATGAGGTCGCTAGCCCTATTAAAGCCATTGGTATTGGTGTTTATATTCCTTCCGAAGTGCGTAGGCTGTTTGAGCAAAGCCCGGCCGCATTCGGACAATACTGCCTGCTGCATGACTATTTGCATCAAGAGTTTTCTTGCCCCTTTGAAGCTCACGGTGAGACTACCTATCAACTGAGCAATGCAATTGTTGATGAGTTTTATTCATACGAACCCTGTGTTGCTTATAGTCCTGTGGGCGGCGGCAGGGGACTTAATCTAAGAATGACTCCGGATGTTGCGCATGGAAATTTGGCAATTCGAGGGGTGTATTTTGGAAGGCGCTCCGCCAATGCACTCAAATCAATGATTGTCGACTATGGGCGCTGGCATTATTCCAGCGAAGCTGGACGTTACCTGTGTCTTGAGCATTCCAAGAACCCTGTTTGTCTTAATCAACTGTTTTTGGAAGACGAGCTTGTCTGTCCAGGAACTGAGAACGGGTCGGAGTTGTACTCGTTTTGTGGCTATCGTCTCAACAGACACGGCCATGAACTATTAGCTTTGCGATAGGGGACATTGCGCGATTTAAATAAGCCAGGCATTTTAAAATTATAGCTGGCCTGTTGTCGCTAGCGAGGTCATTGCGGCATCTGCTCCAGGGTGATCGCACAAAAGTAGCTGTTGCTTTAGCACGTGGGGTTTCTTCTTGAACATAAAGCTCGGTTGAGGTTTTACGTGCAGTTAGTTGGAGGGCTAGTGTATCGGGGGATCCTGATGGGGCACACCCTGGGAGTTATGGACGCCTCGAACGGATTGCCCTCTTCGCCATGCAGGCCATGGTGGTTGTTTGCTGCATTGATGTAGAAATGCCCGTTTATTTGATCGTCGATGTATGCGTCTCTAGGTTCGGACTTGAGCGGGCATGCGATATTGTCGTTTTGACGCTAGACGTCCTTTCATGGGCGGTGTTGCTTCGGGCCGATACTTACGTCCGGGATTCAAGGGGGGGGGATTACTTTGGCGGATTTAGTTCATGTTTTGCCGTTTCAATCGGTGAGTGCCGAAGCCCAGGAAGCGCTTTCAAAGATTGAATTTCTCGTGGGCGATTCTGCAACCAAGGTGAAAGAATATGACGGTGTTGTGCGGTCACTTTGGGAGGTTAACCAACTGTATGAACAGTTTCGATGGAACTACAGTGAACTGCGGCGTCTAGTTCCGTGCAATCGGTCTGACTTCTTGCCCGACGGCTTTACCAGCGGCGGTTTTGGCGAAAGGACTGTTGTTAACGCCGCCTTTGGCAATTATGTATCCGCGGCCCGCGGTCTTGTCGACAGAATGCAAGCGGTCATGCGGGAGTATGATCGAGGTTCTGAAAAAGAACTATATAAAGACTATTGGAAGTTGCCTTCTGCTTGGTATGACCGAGGTGGCCTCTATGTTTTTATGTATGAGATACGAAATCCCGTCCAGCATGGTCAAACTGTTGTTTCCCTTGCTAGGGAAAACGGTTTAACTAGGGTCCGTTTTGATCTTGACCAAATTGCCGATATGCGCGACTACAATACCTCGACAAAGTTGCGCTCTTTTTTAAG
This sequence comes from Collinsella sp., assembly GCA_018376905.1. Taxonomy (GTDB): domain Bacteria; phylum Actinomycetota; class Coriobacteriia; order Coriobacteriales; family Coriobacteriaceae; genus Collinsella. The sequence goes on from JAHAAK010000051.1 coordinate 3,003, forward strand.
CAAGTCAATTTCGTTAATGAAAGAACAAGATTCGTCCGGCTGCCCGTACCTTTGCTTTAGATATACAAACATGAAGTACCAGGAACTTGTACTTAAATTAATCTGTCATTTCCTGGATTGTGCTGAGCCTAGAATACGCGCCGCTCGCAGAGACATGAAGAAATTGCTATCGCAGCACGGCAAAGCTGTCGGCAAGTTAGGCGGCTATTCCTTTGTTGCATACCGTGACGGTGATATGCCCCATGTTTTTAATGAAGTTGACGTTGATCCAGTTAAGGAATTAAAAGATATACGCCGAAAGGCGCAGAAGCATCTAAAGGAAGTTCAAAATACAGTTACGGCTGAGCGTAGGTTGATTCGCCAGGGAAGATCACGCTAATGTTTGATGTCTTTCTTTCTTAGTCGACCGAGATGTCGATCGAGTTCGTATAAAGCGTCAATGTAGATTTGGGCTGAGTTGCGGATATCGCACATGTCTAGGCAGCATCTTTCAAAATGTAGTTTGCCTTTTTCTGTTTGAGTACGGCGGCAGGTCATTAGTGCGATTTCGTTGTCCTTGATACTGTCGGTTTCTTCGAATCCTTTTGGTGTGATGCGATAGATTACTGCGCCCGGATATGAGTCGAGAAGGCTCTTCCTTCGTACATCAATACAAATTCGCCCCTCTGGACCAAAGCCGTATTCTTCATGCCTCGTCGAATTTAAAGGATGTGCAATTACGATTGAGCGAACCGCACCAAGATAATTTCGCGCCTCTGTGAGCTCATTCTGTCTTGAGAACTCGAATCTGGTTCTAATTTCTTCTTTCAGGCAGGTGCAATTAATCTGCCAGTATGCATCTTTAATCCAAGTGGCAAGTGCTACCAGAAATACGGTGTCTTTAATGTTGGGCGTAAATCCGTCTTTGATAGCAGCATTGAAGTCTTGAATGCTGTAGTTAGCCTTAAGAATAAGATCAGACATCAATTCATGGTGATCTGGGTCTTTCCAGGGCCACTTCTTGCGAATGCCACCTTTGCCTTTGCCCAGACCATCCGTGGACTTTAGAGGTTCGATTGATTGCACGTTGTTCCCGTCTACCTGAGTTCCGCTCGGGCTCCTCATCGTTGTACGTTGTTAATTATCATAACGACTCGACGGCAAGGCGAGGGGTTGGGTCACTTTTTCGTTTTGCTGCAATTTTGTTGTGAGTGCCGATTGCCAAGTATGTTGATTTCGACTTTCCTGCGTGGACATTTATCGAAGTCGTCTCCTTCGGCTCGTTTCTCTATTTTTATAAGTTAAGCGCCAGGCGGTTTAATGACCGCGAGATGCTTAACGAGTTTTATATTCTTCAGGCGGTCAAGTCGTTAAGAAATGCATGCGCGCACAACAACTGCATCTTAAATAATCTGAGTGCCGGAAAGCCCATTTATGAGCCAAGGCATGACGTAATGCAGGAGCTTTCGGGGATTTCCAGCATTGGTCCCGGCCAACGCAGAGCAAAGATGTCCAATGATCGCATGAAGCAAATCGTTACGACACTGTATGCGCACTGGAAGCTGGCTTCAAGGGGCGTTTCCGAACATCGGGCAGATAGCTTGGCGCTTTTTGCTGAGAGAATGAACAAGCACGTTGATTACTATTGTGGCAATCTTCAAGTGTCGACGGGATTTGAATTTCTTGCAAAGGTGATCAATGCGTGGTTTCCCGCAGCTATTGATTGACGGCGAATTTGTGGCGGTTCGAGAGTATTGCTTGAGCTATCATAGTCCCACAATGAAAAACAGAAGTCTGCTTGCTAGGGCCAAAGTTTTGTAAGGGGGTTCCTTCACAAGGGAGGGCATCCCCTATTTTTATGGCGCTGTGATTGGCAGCTTTCACTTATGGGCAGCTTGTATACATACAATTGCCTTTGACTAAAATAAAGTCAATTGCGGTGGAAGCTTTCGGGCGACATCTGAAGAGGGTTGATGCGTCGGCCCTCTTTTTGTTTGGAGTAAGATTCGGCCTGTCAAAACTTACATTTCAATTGAGAAAAGGCAAAATTGCGGGTGTTTTTCTGCTCGCATGTAACTTTGCTGACGCGTTGGTGCTCAGCCTTAATTCGCTTCGGTTTCCCCGGTAAAGGATTGACTGGATTGGGTTTTCCTTAAAGTTCCGACTGTGATGAGACCTTACGACGGTACGTCCGGCTTGGTCCATGGGAACCGCCGAAAGGCGGTTTTTGCGTTTAAGGGACTGTTTGCCGAAGGACGTTTGGCGCGTTTCTCTCTTTCGGGTGCTCGGTTATACCGGGTTTTTTCGGAAGTGCGGGGAAAAATCTGAAACCTCCGAACACAACCCGGTTTTTGCCAACAAAATCGCAGGTCGCGGAAGTCACAATCTAGGCTGCTTAGCTACGATTGCTATAATTCACTTTACATATGTCGAGCATAGGCACCAACTGGGGAGGCTGTATGCCGAGAGTTTATACAGGTTCTTTTCTCATGCTCCCAAGATCTAAGAAGTACAGGCTTTTCGTTGAGAGCCTGCGAATCAAAGATGGGAAGCAGGGTGTTGACATTGGGAAACGAATTGAAAAGCTACAAAACTAGCTTTTTCACTGTTTTCTAAACCGGATCAATTAACACTAATCGCCTGTTGTGCCTGACTTTATTTGCTGAACTGGAGCCAATTATGATCGAACAAAAACAGAATGGAGCGGTCTCGATCGATATTGTCGATATATTGGTTGCGATTTTAACTTCAGCTGCTCTCCCTGTAGTTTCTCACATGCTTACTCTCGTGTTTGGGGATAGCTCACTGTGGTCGGTCGATCGCCTGATGGTCCTCTATTTCTCTTCTCTTTCTGGATGGATATTACGAGAGAGTTTTCGGCTTGCTATGGTACAAAGTGGGCTAAAGGCCAGGGGTTATACTTTTATGGACTCTGACGCGGCCGGTAATGCAGTATGGACTTTTCCCGTTATGGTCGCACTTTTCTGCTGGGATACGGTTCCGGGGCTTATGGCTTTGCTGGTTATTTATTGCGCCGCGGCTTTCTTTCTATCTAAAAATAAAGGCATTATTTGCATTGATGCCGATAAGATGTGCTTTATTGGGATTACGGTGTCTTTGACCGTTCCGCTAACCGAGGGATTGCTTGCTTTTCTTGAAGTCGATATTTCTGGGACGGTCGTATTAATTGTTTTCATACTTTTGCTTGTCTATTTAATATCTTTTAACTATTTGGTTGATCGCATTCGAATTTGGCATAGGGAGCGCAAGCGTTAAAGCAAAATATGCTACAGATTTTGATTGACTAATTATTCGTTATTTCAATCTGGAGCTCAGGCTTGTGTGTGCGTATCTTTGCACGCGAAATGGAGCATCCGTCTTATTCTTCGTTTGTTTTTGATAGGGGGTGCATTTGTCACCAATGGAAATTGGACTAGTTTGGACTGATTGCCATGCTCTAATTGGACAAATGTAAATGACGTTTCGAGACATTGCCGAACTCTTTCGCGATAGCGTATAGGGTCCCGTGCGATTCGCGAGCGTTTCCCTTGATATCATGACCATAGCGTTCAATATGTCGACCTTTATCGGAGATGCCCTATGGTCCAGATCGATCCGATGGAATATCCAAAGTTTTCCGATTATTCATCTCATGCCCAGTCTTCTCCCAATATTCCTGTTGGGAGCGCGGGGATGATCGAAACTCTAAGAACGATTCTGGATGTCTTAAAGAGCGGTCAATCCCTAGATGACACCATTTCCATCGAGGGCTCAACGGCCAAGCTTTCTCTTGGCGGAGCTTGTCTTGCTCTGAGCCCGTGTGGATTCGTATTTAAGACTTCCGAGGGATACACTCTTTCTGCAGAGGCGGACCGTTGGCTTGACACAGGAGACAACTCCTATCTGGCTGCGTGCCTGGCAAGTCATTGCAGATTCTTTAGCGGCATGATTGACGTGTTGGGCACGCCAATGACTTCTGGTGAGCTGCGTTTGTTAGCCAATGCCGAGTACGGAATGAGCTGGAGCAAGACGAGTGAGGTTCAGCGCCGCCTAAAATGGGCTCGCGAGCTCGGCCTTGTTGAATATCGAGAATACGAAGGATGCCGATATGTACGGACCCCTCTAGGTGACCAATGGGTTTCTCAGATCGAAGTGGAGCCCAAGGGCGTCTTGGAGGAGTCTGCCTCCTTAAACTGGACCGAGCCTTCAAATTGGGCCGTCGATCTTGCTATAAATGCTAAACAATCAGATCGCTCGGATTCTATTGGATTTTTCGCTGGCGGGGCATCCGGTTTTATTGATGCTACGGCCGAGCTTCTTTCCATCGTTAAAGACGGTGGTGACGAGTCTGAAATCGTTCGGTTTTCTAACTTGTCCTATAAGCTATCCGAAAGCTCAACCAAGACGGCGATTTCTGCACTTTCAAAATTGGGCTTTGTGCGGCGGTCATCACTTACGACGTACGAATTAACTGCAATCGGTGACGCTTGGCTGTCTGAACAAACTGCTATCAATTTCGCCTGCTGCTTTCACGCAGCATTCTCTTGGGTATTTGAGCTTTTGCCGCTTGTTGGTCACAGCGCGTTTGATGTTAGGTCAATCCAGCTGCTTCTCTTCGAACGTTTTAACGTCAACATCTCCCATGATGCGCTAAGAAAGCGTCTTAATGTGTTGTTGAAAGCCGGCCTGCTTAAAAAGAGAAGCCAGATGAGTTATCAGGCAACTGAGCACTGCGATTCTTTTTTGAGTGGATATGGCTTTAATTTCACCGTTGATTCCATTGGCAAACGGGAGTCGGGACCTGAGCAGCCCGTGGCTACCGATGTCGATAAGCTGATCGGAGAGCTTTGGGACGCTTCGCGCGATTCCGGTCATCCCGATCGGCTGGAACGAGCTGTGGAGCGGTGTTTTAGTCGCCTTGGGTTTAGAACGACTTTGTTGGGCGGGTCTGGTGACACAGATGTTTTAGCGGTCGCGAATGCTGCTTCGAGATTTTCTTATTCCGTGGTAATTGATGCCAAATCAACCTCTAATGGCGGGGTCTCTGCCTCACAAGTCGATTTTGATACCCTTGAGCTGCATCGTCGTAAGCACGATGCGTCGTTCGTCGCCGTTGTGGGGTCAAGTTTTTCTGAAAAACGGATCTGCGATAGGGCCAAGGAACATGACGTCGCGTTATTTGGAATTAGCGAGTTGGAAAAGCTTCTTAAGCTTCAAGAGGAGATCCCTCTCGTCTCTCAAGACTACAAAATTCTCTTCGAGTATTCGGGGCCTATCGATCTTGGTTTATTGGAACCCGCTATTGCCCGTTTTAGGCGAACGACCAAACTGCTCGATTTGGTGCTCAGGGCATTACTTTCTCAAAACGAAGATAAAGAATTTGGCGGCGTGATGTCTAAGCGGGATGTTTACTGGTTCATGAAAAACGGTGCGTCCTCAATTGAAGACTTGTCGATCAGTGAGGTTGGGGAAATGCTCGAGTTCCTGTCCTCTCCTTTTGTTGGGTGCATTGGTAAGGATAAAGACGGATATTACGCTGTGGGATCTTTCGATGATGCTGCTAAGAGGCTTGTTTTGCTGGCCAAGGCGTGTAATGGGTAGCGTTGACTTGGTCGGGAACATGACTGCGTTCATATAGAGGTATCCTCCCATCAGGTCGTCGGTACATGCTTCTCGGGGCGCGAACTTCAGCAGGTAGTCGATGTCGTTGTTTGACATGGTATGTCCCCTCGTTGGTAGACGCGCTCCGGACGGCCCTGTGCGCTCTGGGTTGTTGGCTGTCAAGATAAGAGCGTCTCCTCAATCCCGCGTGCCGGATTGGATAATGTCGTGAAAGTTGGCGTAGCGCCCGATCTGAAGCAAACCGTCTCGACGTTGAAGTGCCTGGAATGCGGCTGATTCGATCGTTTTCTTGCTTGTGGGCATTGACGCTTTCGTGGCGGGTGAGCTGGGTATGATGCTTCACCTTATTGAGGTGTATAGTACGTAGCTATAATACAAAAGCTCTTTAGGAGCTTTAAGGGCGATGCTTTCGACAAGAGAGTGTTGCCCTTTTTTCATGCGTTTATAGTCTGTCATGCCGGCCGTGTCCGTTTCGGCGATGGACTCATTTTCACCGCACTTCCGTGTCGGCATCTTATACCTGTTTCTCGTGAGTGGTAAACACTTGATTGATGTTTCTTAAAGTCTATAATCAAAGAAAAAATCTGATATACCTTTTAAAACAATGAAAGGAATGTTGAGTACCATGCTTTGCCAGTTCACCTTTAAGAATTATCGGTCCTATCGCGACGAGGCGGTGCTTTCCATGCAGGCGACGCCGATGAAGGAGTTCGAGCGCTCCCTCATAGCGTGCCCTGACGGGCAGGGCTTTCTCCCGGTGGCGGCGGTGTACGGACCCAACGCTGGCGGTAAGTCTAACCTGCTCGAGGCTCTCGATTACGTTCGCTCGGCGGTAGCCAGACCGATCAGGCTGCTGTCTGCCAGCGCTGATGCACCAGGGGGTGATCGTCCTTCGATACCCCGTTGTTCTGCGTTCGGGTTCGATGACGTGTCTGCTACAGAGCCCACCGAGTTCGAGCTTTACTACCGCGCTGGCGACCATGAGTACCGCTATGCCTTGTCCGTACACGCCGACGAGATCGTGTCCGAAGGACTGTGGCGGCGCAAATTGGGGGCGTCACGCACGGCGATGCTGTTCGAGCGCGAGGGGACAGGGGTTGAGCTTGGTCCCACGTTGCGTAAGCTCGTGACGGCCGCGAGATTCAACCCGAGTCTGCCATACCTGTCGTTTCTCTGCATCAACTTTGACGCGCCGGTGATCAAGGAGGCTGCCAGTTGGTTTCTTGATGGGGTGTTCCTGAACTACAACAGTTCCTATCTGGAGCAGATGCTCGAACAGTTGCTCGACGAGGATGACTCACTCGAAATCACGCGTTTTCTGCGTGCCGTTGACGTACGTATCGATGGCTTTAGGGTTGAGAAAGCTCCGGAATGGCGCGGCCAGCGCGTCTTCGTAAAGCATGAGGTGGACGGCAAGGGCTATGAGCTGCGCCTGTCCGAGGAGTCGGCCGGTACTCAGAAGCTCATGGGGCTGGCGGCGTTTCTGCTGGCGGCGCTCGAACGCGGCGGTACCGTCGTTGTCGATGAACTCGACGCCAAGTTGCATCCGAAGCTCCTGCGCTACGTGATCCTGCTGTTCAAAGATCCCGAAGTCAACAAGAGCGGCGCGCAGCTCATCTTCTCGTCTCAGGACGTGTCCACTATGCGAAACGATGTTTTTCGCCGCGACGAGATATGGTTTGCCGCACGCGGCGAGGGGGAGGCGAGCCAGCTATGGTCGCTCGCCGACATCCACGAGTCAAATGGCAACCTGGTCAGCAAGAACGCGGCATTCGACAAGCAGTACCTGTCTGGCCGCTATGGTGCCGACCCGTATCTCACGCGCATTGAGGAGTGGGATTAACATGGCAGCGAAGAAGTCGAAGGGCTGGCGTAGCGGCAAGCGAGAGCTCCGCTCGCGCATGGTTCAGATGACGCGCCATCTTGTAGTGAGCGAGGGCAAGGAGACCGAGCCTCGTTACTTTGAGGGTGTGCGTGCGGCGCTGGGCGCGGCGAACGAGCGTAAGGTTGCCATTGTCGTTAAGGGGACCGGCAAACACACGCTTGACCTACTTGACTTCGCCGTCGAACACTGCCGCTATGCGCCCGAGACATTCGACCATGTGTGGCTCGTGTATGACAAGGATGACTTTCCTGCGTCCGACTTTGACGCGATGGAGCGCAAATGCGACGAGCTCTCCGATGGTTCGAGGACCTTCCATGCGTTGTGGTCGAACCCCTGCTTCGAGCTGTGGCCGCTTCTGCACTTTCGCTACACGACCGCGCATATGTCCGCGTCCGACTGCCAGCATGCCCTCGCGCAGGAGATGTCGAGAGACCTGGGCATCGAGTACCGCAAGAACTTGGACGGGCTGTTCGAAGCGGTGGACGATAAACGGGGCGAGGCACTTCAGCGTGCTGGGCGCCTCGATACGCACCATAGGGAGCTGGGTAACCTCAAGCCCTCTTTGCAAAATCCCGCAACCAAGGTGGGCGAGATTTTCGATGTGATTGGGCCGTATCTGGTTGGATAGCCGGGCTCGATCGGGCTCGATAGGACTGGAGATTCATGAAAGATGTTGCTTTGGGTTGCCTGCCGTCTTTAACTGGATTGACCTTTTGGGACCCGATAGGATACTAGAGTAAACCTAGCGGTATTGACGCAGTCAACCTACGGGCCTGCGTCCTGCGGAGAGGCGGCTTTTCTTTTGAATGGCCGCCTCTTTTTATTATTTGTTTGGATGTAAGATTTGGCCTGTCGAAACTTACATCTCAATTGAGAAAAGGCGAAATTGCAGGTGTTTTTCTGCTTGCATGTAACTCTACTGACGCGTGCTCGCGCAGTTCTTGTTTGCCGCGCTTCTCCGGTAGAGGTTTGACAGGGGCGGGGCCTTTCCTTAAAGCTCTAGCTGCGATGAGGCCCTGCGACGGTATGTCCGGCTTGGTCCGTGGAAGCCGCCGATAGGCGGTTTTTGCGTTCAAGGGGCTATTTTCCGAGGAGTATTTGTCGCGTTTGGCTTCCGGACACTCGCTTTTAGCGTGTTATTTCGGAAGTGCGGGGAAAATCGAAACTTGCCGAGCGCAACCCGTTTTTCGGCAACAAAACCGACGCTCCTATAAGTTGTCAAGAGGCAGTTTGCGGGAGCGCTCCCTTCAATTCGCACAGGAGCTCGTAATACCTTCTCTCCAGTTTCGTCGACCGCCGTCTCCCATGTTCCAGGTGCCCGAGTGTGGCTGCGGACAGGCCGAGCCCTTCGGCGGCCTGCTTCTGAGTCACCCGCATCGCCTTGCGCATCTTCGCGAGCTCGGGGCCTTCCGGCGCGGCGCCGTCGGGGTTCGGGTCCATGAGCACGCGGTACACCTC
>JAHAAK010000052.1 GCA_018376905.1 Collinsella sp.
CTGCGTCAGCCCGCCGTGCCACGGCTCCATGGGGCGCTCCGCCCAATGGTCGAAGCGCTCGTGGTTGCCGTCGACGAACAGCACGGTATAGGGGCGCGATTCCAGCCAGGCGATATCAGCGCACTCCTCGGCAGAGAAATCCCACGGAAAGCCAAAGTCGCCGGCGACGATGAGATAGTCGTCGCTCGTCAGACTATCCCCAAGCTCCCAATCGCGCAGCTTTTGCATGTCGAGGCCGCCGTGAATATCGCCTGTCACATAGACCGTCATCGGATCGCCTCTTTCCGCTTGTAAGCCGCCAACTCGCGCTCGACCTGCCTGTCGCCGGTCTCATTGACCCACCAGGGCCATTTCACCCGGCCGCACGGCTCGTCGACTCCGGCGAACCATTCCCTCAGCTCGTCGAGGCTCACCGGGGAGTGCCCGTTGGCATCGCAACCGACGTCGTAGCGCAGAAGGCCCTGCTTGCGGTTGAACTCGTTGTACGCGCCGCCGCTGCTGTGGATGTGTCCGTGAAGGTGCCACGATCCATGGCTCATGCCCTGCCAGTCGGCCATGGGGTAATGGCACAGGACGATCTTCTGCCTTTCGATCTTGAGCACGCAGATCGGCGGCTCCACGGTGAAGGCGCCAGCGACCGCCGGCTGGGTCCAGTCCTTGTCGTGGTTTCCCGGGACGAGGTGGATGCGTCTGCAGGCGATCCGCTTGCGAAGCCCATAGGCGTCCTGGGCGGTCATCTTGAATGAGAAATCACCCAGGATGTAGAGTTCGTCGTCCACGGCAACCCTGCCGTTGATGCTGTCGACGATTGCCGAGTTCATCTGCTGGATTGTGCCCCACGGCCGGTCCGTGAACTTCAGGACGTTCTCGTGCCCGAAGTGCGTGTCACTGGTGAACCAGATCATTCCATTGTCTCCCTGTCGCTAAAAACCGTTCTCCTTTGCGCAGTTGAGGAGACGTATTTTGAGCGACATGAGGCGTTCGAACCTCATGTTCTGTGCTCCAATCTGCCGGATTGTTCCAGCTAAAACTTTAAAACCTCGTGCGGATAGAAAACCTTGTCCCGTTTGTGGGGTCATAGTATAGGCACTGTTAGAACTAATAGCCCAAATCCGTTGCCAACTAGCCACTATTAGCAACTATTAGGCCTTTTGGACGGCCGAACTGACTAATAGCCGCTATTTGTTGGGCTGTTTTGCAACCGCGAACGCTGCCGTGGATTCTTGATACGGCGCATCGACAACAGTAATGTCAAGCGGGTAGAATGGTGCCGACGGCAGCCCAAGTTGTAGCGAGCTGGGCAGAGCCGTTGCTTAATGAAGTTGGGTCATCGTCTTAGCGACGGTGGCCTTTCTTTTTGGGTTGCGAACCCTGCTTGAGTGCCTTGGAAAGGCCGACAAGGGCCGTGAGGAACGAGACCAAGGCGGTCAGGAACTTCACGAACTCGGTGAAATCGGTCATGGGCATCACCTCCCATCGGATGGAGGGCTCTGCCCGGCACAAGGGCTGCCGACAACGCTGCTGATTCTAGCAGAGCATCATTCTTCTTCGATCAATCCATGCTCCACTCCCTCGCCGGAATCCAGTCTTTTCGCAGCTCGACGAAGGTGTTCTTGATTCCCGCGACCCCAAAACGGATCGTCTTCGCGCTCGTCACGGGCCTTGAGCTTGCCCCTTGCTCTCTCGACGATCTTGCCGATCACTTGCCGCCGAACCTCCTCCTTAACTTCCTCGCCGATCTCCCCAAATTCCAACGCCGGCCCGTTCTTGTTCATCGGTCCGTACATGCTCGACCCTCCCCTGCTCGCGACCTGTTTTCCAGCCAAGACCGTACTCGCTATTGCTTCTAATAGCCTGAACAGCTCTTCGTCCGGCCGCTATTAACAACTATTAGCCCAAATCCTCCAGCCCAGCAGCCGATAACCACCATTAGCCCAGCTGAACGACCAAAACAAATCGCCCGGGGCACAGAATCTGAACAGTCGCGAGATGCGTTAAACTCAACATGCGCGGCCTGTCCCGCGTGGGCAGTTACAGGGCCGGCAGCGTCGCCGTCCCTGTGCCCTTTTCGGCAACTTTTGTCTGCTATGGGTTATCTCAACCCATAGGGGCCACTAAAAAACGACAGCTTCTATTTGCGGCACAGGGAACCGTGTACAGTAGTACTAGAGTTCAAACCGTTTACCTGTGATTGTTTACACTTTCGTATATTGTGATATCATGCCACTCAAGATATACGAAAGGAGGTAAAAGTATGGCGCAGAGCAACGACAAGCCGATGACCAAACGGATGATGTTGACCCTGCCGACGGTGCTTTATAGCAAGATCGATAAGATTTCTCGAGATATTGGCATTAGCAAGTCGGCGTATGTGATCCTCGCTCTTCAGGAATACATCGCCAACCATGAAGACCAGTATCGTCAGATTTAGTTTGGATATGAAAAAAGTCCCCACGCCGCCAAGCAAGAGGGACTTTCTTCAAATCAGAATTGGCTGTTCAGCCTGTTGTTGTCTGCATTTTAGCACGCAAAGGCGTGCTGTGGACACTTCTGTTGCCGTAATACCAAAATATTATGGTCACGCTCGGCAACTGGGTTGGATAGCCTCGCACCGGAGGCATCAACATGAGTACAAGTAGCTACAAACCGCAAAAAGGCCGTGGCGTCCCGTGGCCTACAGATACGGACGCTCCATCGATTGCCGACCAGGCCGAGACGCCTAGCGAGATGGAGTCGGCGCTTGACGTTCGGCAGGATGAGATTGCAAAGAGCGAGATCCTGAGTGGAATCAACAGGCCATCCTACGACTCATTCTTCGCAGTCGCGAAGAATCGCGTCCAGCTTGCGATCCTAATCATGATTTGCTCCTTTCAGACGTCCAAAGGGCCTAATAGGAAGGATGCCAACGGAAAAGAGCTTACAAAAGGTCTTTTCATGCGCCAGGACAAGCTCGCAAAAAAAGTCTGTTCGACTCAACCGACTGTATCGAAAGCTCTGGGCGAGCTGGCTCATCGAGGCATCATCATGAAGACTGATGGGGTGTGGGTCATCGTTTGGGCTCAGCTCGATATTCAAGCGCGTGAGGCCGGATGGGATCCGAAAGAGGACTGAAAATCTCAAGGGGGCTGGGCATCTTCCGGCCCCCTTTTTTGCCGAACGAAAATATTCCCCTTGGAATAATATTCCGTATGGAATAAAAAATATTCCGTATGGAATATTCCCCCTGGAATAATTATTCCGTATGGAATAAAAAAAATTCCCCCTGGAATAATATTCCGTTTGGAATAAAAAAATATTCCGTATGGAATATTCCCCTCGGAATAATATTCCGTATGGAATAAAAAATATTCCCCCTGGAATAATTATTCCGTATGGAATAAAAAAATATTCCCCCTGGAATAATTATTCCGTATGGAATATTCCCCCTGGAATAATTATTCCGTATGGAATAAAAAATATTCCGTATGGAATAAAAAATATTCCGTATGGAATAAAAAAACATGTGTAAGAGATACAAGGTCAGACTGCAAATCGATATTCCTGTAGGAATATTCCAATTAAGTAAAGCTATAGAATTAGAAATAGATATAGATAGGCTCCGGTCGCTGAAGCTCCCTGCGCGGCCTATCGGCCTTGCCCTCCGCTCACTGCGTTCGTTCCGCGTCGCCTTCGGCTCCTTGGCATGGCCTTCGGCCAAAAGTGTGGGGGCTGACGCCCCAACTCCCCGACTACGTCGCTGTCAGCCCTCAGCGCCGGCCTCGCTCCGCTCACCGGGCGACTGCCTGCACGTGACTGTAAGCCTACAATTCGGCATGGACTCGCCGAATCCGTTTTCCGGTTGATCTGGATACCGACATCTTGTCAACCTCACTTCAATTACCTGCAGGGAGCTACAGAATCGAAAATAAGACGTCATATCGGTGAGGTTCGACCGTTTTCTCACTGATAGATAAAACGGCGCCTTAAATCGGCTCTCAGCGGCCAAGGTAAAAGAAAAACGGGCACCCTTCGGTACCCGTTAACTCAACTAGAGCTCTTTTTCGGCCAGATAGCGATCGAAAAGTTCCCGAGCGATATCCGATACGGACTTGTCCTCCTCAAGGGCGACCTGCTTCAATCGCTTGCGGTAGCTCTCGGGAACGTAGACAGACAGCTGAACAAGCCTCTCAGATGCCCCTTCAGCGCCCTTTTTGGGGCGCCCGGCTTTCCGTACCTGCGGAGCCGGTTTCTGGGGCTCGGATGCGCTCTCAACGATTTTCTGCTGCCTCTCCTCGGCCTTCTCCGCTGCGACGTCGAAGTATGAGGTCGCCTTTTTGAACTTTGCCACTTACAGCACCTCTTCCAGTTCGTTCAGGATGTTTTCAATCGCCTGGGCGGCCTTGCCGTTCTTGGCGATTTCGTATACGGGCTTGCCAAGGGCCGCGCCCTGTTTGAATGCCGCCGCGGTCGGAACAGTGCCTAGCACGGGAAGGTCATCGGCCTCAAGAAGCTCGAGGAATTGTCTGTCCACGGTCTGGTTCGCCGCGAAGTTGTTGACGATGATTGCGAACGACAAGTCAGGATTGGCCTCGGTGATGACCTTGATTGTGCGTTTCATGGGCTTCAGGCCCAGCGTGCCGGGCTGCACCGGGATGATTGCGATATCCGCATTCTTGGCATACTCGGCGGTGTCGTCGCTCAGGAAACCCGGCGTGTCGATGACATTCACGGCGTCCTCGTCGTCGAGCAGGTTCTTCTCGTGGTTCGCGCCGCCCTGAGGGTCGAGATTGCCGAATCCGACTTTGTGGCCGCGGCGCTCGAGACCCCAGGCGATCTCGTCGGCGAACGTCGTCTTGCCGACGCCGCCCTTCTGATTGACTAGCAGGATGTTCGTCGCCATGTCCTCCCCTTTCTGAAGTAGCATAGTCATATATTAGCACATTAACATGTGACTATATTAAGTAATTCTAAGCCGCAGTTAGAAATATATGAGCATGTTAAGTAATTAGTATAGTACTACGTTAACGTGCTCATGGCTGTGGGTTGGTTTAACCTACAGTCATCAGATACGGTTACAAGGTCGTTGATTGCGAGACGGAGACCCTTCCGACCGCCGACGCGGCGAGTGGGAACGCAAGGGTAAAAACGCATCGTCGCTGAACCAGCGAGTCAGTATTCTTTAGTTAGATGATGGATATTGAAATTAATTAGCGAGATAATGTGCATATCGCATAATGTATGCGTTTCACCATGAGAGAGAGGGGTCTGTCATGAGCTGGAAACCGAGAAAATGCGTTATTGCCGGTCTCGTGACAAGAGGTCCTGGCGGCGCCTTGTTTGCAACCGCAAGGGCATCGTACCGACTTTTCACTTGCCTGTTCTAAAAGGCAGTTGCCATGCTGTCGCAAAATCAATCGAGATACTTGGACGCAATCGGCTTTACCCTGCTCGCATCACTCTTTGCTAGCGACCTTTTGCTGAAACCGCCCAAGGAACTCGTTTCGCTTGCCATAGACTGCATTTCCGCCCTTTACTTTACGGCAACCCTATTCGTCGGACTAAAGGAGAGGAAAAAAGGCGCAGTCGCCGCATCCGCCGTATGCGTGATCATAACCATTGCATCATTCTTTATCTGACACATTGGTGATTTAGGGGCAATATCGTAGGAATACGACCGGGAGAGTCGGGACCATAGGCTCCGGTAAGAACCTTCGCCATGCCCCACGCATCGAGCCCGATGATTTCCCCGCCGGATGCCCTGACGGTCACGGCCTCCGGCGTCCACGCGATTTCATCGTCCGTGAGGCGGATGGGTGTGACGCTGCCGGCGTCCATCCGCCTCACGACCTCATTCCGCTTATCGCGCCAGCCCGGCTTGAGCCATTTGATGACGGTCGGACGCGAGACGCCAAGGACGCACGGGCGCAGCTCGAGCTCTAATACATGAGGTCCCATCTTGTAATGCGTGAACATATGACTACATTAACATGGTCATGTATTACCGAACGTTATATGCTGAGCTGGATCCGCCCGTCTGTTATCTTGGCTGCTGACCGCTGAGAACATGGCCGCCGTCATCGGCAAGGATGGCGTGGAGACGGAGATTCAGGTGGGGCAGATGTGCCAAACACTGGGCAAGCCTGGCTTCGATTGGCTGTTTAATAAGCACTAACGGTTGAGTTATTGCAGCATAATCGCAGCTGTAAATAGGTGACCATATGACCATGCTAATATGTGCGCACAGTCATATGGTCACAGTTGTAGATCGGTTTAATCTGTGGCCCTTAAGCTGAAGCTGCCTCAACGAACCGTGGCTGGCAAGACGAAAAAGGGGAATCCCTTTTGCAGGATTCCCCTTTCCGAGTCGTTATGCGATTTGTCCTACATCTGCTCGCGGCGCTTCTTCTGGTCGAGGAAGACGCCGGCCGCCACGAGGACGGTACCGCCGATGGCGAACGTCTCGCCGATGAGTCCCGCGCTGTCGCCGGTCTGGGCGAGGCTGCCGGGCTGGGCGGCCTCCGTGCCGGCGAGGTGCTTCGGGGTGTATGCCGCCTGCTTCTTTGCGGCCTCCTCCGCCTCCTGTCGTGCGATCTCATCGGAAAGCTTCTGCTCCGCTGCGATGCGGTCGGACTTCGCCTGCTCGTAGGCGGCGAGTGCCGCATCGTAGCCGGGCTGGAGCTCGTCCACCGCGGCCTGCTTCTCGTCCAGGATGGCCTTGGCGGGCGCGACCTTGGCACGTGCCTCGACTGCTGCGGCGAAAAGCGCGTTGAGGGCGTCATCCGCGTTCACATCATGGCCGGAAGCGATCGCCGCGCCGGCATCGATGGAGTTCAGCTTCGACAGCTTGGCGTCTGCCTGCGCCTTCGCCTGCTCGGCGGCGGAGACCAGGGACTCGGCGGCGGCGGTATCCGCCTTCGCGGCATCGAGGGCGGCCTTGGTGTCATTGACAGCCTTTACTGCATCCTGCTCGCGCTGCTGTGTCTCTGCGAGCTTCGCGGCAAGGCCGGTGAGGATGTCGAGGTTCGACTGTGCGCCCACAAGATCGGTCTGGGAGCCGGTGAGCCTGTCGGCGGCAACGCCGGTGTCGGCCTTTGCGGCATCGACGGCACGCTGGGCATCCGCGAGGGCGCGTGCGGTGCCGTTCGCCTTTTGCTTGGCGGCTGCGAGGACTGCCGCCTTCTCGGCCTGGTCGGCTGCCGCCGCGTCATGGACGCTCTTTGCGGTATCGACCGCCTTCTTGGCGTCGGCGACGTCCTGGAAGAACTTCGCGAGGTCGGCGTTCGCATCGTCCACGCCCTGCTGCTTAGCAGCGGTGTCCGCCTTGGCGGAATCCAACTTAGACTGTGCGGTCATTACGGCTGCGTTGGCAGCATCAAAGGCGACCTGCTTCTGCTGGACGGTCGACTTTGCCGTATCGACTGCCGCGTTGGCGGCATCGAGGTCCGATTTCGCCGCATCAAGCTCGGTCTGGGCATCCGTGACGCCCTGCTGCTTGGCGGCGACATCAGCCTTGGTGGCATCGACGGCACGCTGGGCATCGGCAACACCCTGCTTTGCGGCATCGACACCTGCCTGTGCGGAATCCACCGCGACCTGCTTCTGCTGGACGGTTGTGGCGGCGCCGGCGGCTGCCTGCTTCTTGGATGCGAGATTGGTCTTGGCTGCGTCGAGTGCGCTCTTGGCGTTCTTGAGGCCGTTGATATAGGAGGTCAGCTTCTGCTCGTACTCGTCGACGGACATGGGATTCATGTTCCAGCCTGAACCTGCCCAACCAAGGTTTGCGGTATCGAGGCTGTCGGTCTGCCAGCCGTTCAAGGTTCCCTTGCTGCAGACTGCCATGCCCATATAGCCGATTTCGGGGCTGATGACATGCAGGTAGTGACCGACGGTTGCGGGATATCCGGCAACCTTGAAGTGCTGGTTGACATAGGATTCAATCCCGCTATGCGTCCTGTAGAAATCTACGGCATCCTTACCGGTTAGACCGGTGACGCCATAGAGCTCCTGAACCGCCTGATCGAAGAAAGCCTTTTCTTGGTCAACCCACTGCGGTTTCGGATCGGTTCCATAATTCCATGCGAGGTTTTCGGCCGTATCGAACTGCATGGAATGTCCAAACTTGACATCGGAATAGTTCGCGTTGACAATCGCCGCCGCAATGAGCTTGTACGTGACCTGGAGCTCAGAGAGACCGACGGACTTGCGGTACTCGTTGATGGACTTCATGTACGGGATTGCCGCGAGCATGTTGTCGAGACTGGTCGCGTCGAGGCTGTTCCCCACCTCGGTGTAGTCCTTGTATGTGCAGTTCTGGATGATCTCGATGGCTGAATCGGCACCCATGGCACGGAAGAAGCCGATGGCTCCCTGCTTGAGTTGCGCGTCGGCGGAATCGAGTTTCGCCTGTGCCTCGTCGACCTTCTGCTGCGCGGCGGTCACGGCGGCGTCTGCGGTATCCTTTGCGGCCTTGGCGTTCGCGAGCTCTACGTCGGCGGCTGCCTTGGCGGACTCGGCGTCCTTGACAGCCTGCTTCGCGGCATCCAGCTTGGCGACGGCGTCGACGTTCGCCTGCTTGGCCGCATCGAGGCCGGCGTTCGCGACACCGAGAGCGGACTGGGCGGCGTTCACACCGGATTCGGCATCGGCCGCGGTCTGCTGCTTCGCGGAGAGGGACGCCTGGGCATCATTCAGGTCGGCCTGTGCCGTTGCCGCAGCGGACTGTGCCTGCTCGAGCTCGGACTCGCACTGGGACTGTGCCGCTTGTGCGGCAGCGAGGGCTGCCTCTGCGTCCGCGACCTTCTGTTTTGCCGCATCGTACTCCGGACCGCTGGCGCCTGCCTCCGCTGCGGCGAGGTCGGCTTTCGCCTGCTCATAGGCGGCGCTGGCTGCTGCGGCCTTCGCATCCGCCGCGTCCTTGTTCTGCTGGGCTGCGGCGAGGACAGAATCGGCGGAATCCTTTGCAGACTGGGCCGCAACCAGCTTGGACTGGGCATCGGCAAGCGTCGCGTTGGCGTTGTCCAGTTCGGCCTGTGCCCTGTCCACGGCAGCCTGGGCGTCGCGCACGGCCTGCTCGGCGGCACTGATTGCCTCCGGGGTGGCGCTTACGGCATCGGCCTTGGCCTTATCGAGGGCATCCTTGGCATTCTGGGCCGCCTTGATGGCGGACTGGTACGCTTCGTCCTTCTCGGATGCATCCGCCTTGGCGTCTGCGAGACCCGCCTTCGCCTGCTCGAGGTCCTTGCCGGCGGCATCGGCGGCGTCCTTGCCCTCCGCGACCTGACGGGCGTACTCGTCCATTGCCGCTCGGTCGGCTGCCGTACCGGCGTTGACTGCAGAATCGTAGGATGCCTTGGCCTGGTCGCGGGCGGAAGCCGCCTCGTTGTAGGGGCCGGCGACCTCATCGTAGGATGCCTTGGCGGCGTCCTCCTTCGCCTTCGCCTCGTCGACTGCCTTCTGCAGGTCCGCGATGGTCTGTGCGACGGATTTCGTGCCGGTACCGGATGCCGCGCCGGCGTGGGCGGCGATCGGCGACATCACGGCGGGGTGCTGCGTGCCCCCGTCACCGGTCTGGGCGAATGCCGTGAACGGTGAGATGAGGCTCGATCCGGTCATGGCGGCCATGGTCGCCGCGGTGACGGTCAGACGCGCGATCCCCTTCGGAGTGTGAATCTTCTTGTTTGGCAGTGCGGCGAAGTGATCGCCACCGGCAGCGAAATGCTTTCCCTGAGTCATTGTGCTGTTCCATTCCTTTTCCGTGCCCTATCCGACTGGGCATCAGAGTGCTTTCCAATAGAGATAATTATGCGCCTTAACTGGGATTGTTGTATATAGTCCGTTGGCTTTTATACAACAATCCATGACTCTTTTTGTCATGGATACGACGCTTTAGAAATCATTCGGCATGAGATGCAAAGAGCTTCGCGCTGGACTCGGGTGCAGCCAGGAGCAGTTCGCCAATTTGATTGAAATGGATCGATCCTACTACGCGAGCATTGAAGTCGGGCGGCGTAATGTCAGCCTCTCAAATCTCAAGAAGATTGCCGACGGATTTCAAATCAGCATTGCTGAACTCATGAGAGGCGTCAGCTAAATTTATCCGTCTCATAGTTCACAGTGGGTCTCGTTGATTAGCGCCTTAAGAAAATGGAAATCGTCCCAACGAACTATCGTCAATCGTCCCAATAAATTACCGTCAATCGTCCCAATAAGTAATCGTTATTTGTCCCAACGACGCAGATAGACGCTATAATTTCAAATGAATGATTGGAGGGAAAGCCGATGGATAGGTATATAGGACGTTGTGTTGACTGCTTGGTCGAGCGCGACCTTGGCATTTTTGGTGCAGTGCTCATTCAGGGGCCGAAATGGTGTGGAAAGACAACGACAGCTCAGAGATTTGCCGAGTCATCGTTATCTCTCTCCGACCCATCTGGCGGTTTTGCGGCCCTCCAGCTCGCTCGTCTCGATCCGGCCCAAGCAATTGTCGGACCGACCCCGAGGCTTGTCGACGAATGGCAGGAAGAACCGAAGCTATGGGATGCCGTGCGATTCGAATGCGATGTCAGGGGAGGGGAGCCAGGACAGTTCATTCTCACCGGATCTGCGACGCCGCGAGCCGAGAACCAGCCGATGCACAGCGGTGTGGGTCGAATCGCCCGTTTGCGGATGGATACCATGACGCTTTTCGAGCTCGGTATTTCGTCGGGAGCGGTCTCGCTTGGTGCGTTGCTCGATGGCGATTCCGTTGCGGCGTCACTCGGATCCATCGCCGGTATCGCCGGTATCGCGGATTTGCTCTGCCGCGGCGGTTGGCCCCAAGCGGTCGGTAAGACAACTGCCGACGCAATGCGGATAGCCGCCGCCTATATTGACGGTGTTTGCGAGTCTGACGTTTCGAGGGCGGATGGAGTGAAACGTGACCCGGTTAAGGTAAGGGCCTTGCTCTCGTCGCTTGCACGCAATGAATCGACTCTTGCCGGCATGAGGTCCATCGAAAGGGATTTGGGCGTTGACGTCTCAAAGAATACGATTACCGGCTACATGGACGCGCTGCGCCGTATCAATATCGTCGACGATGTCCCCGCGTGGCATCCGGCTCTCAGGTCGCCGGTGAAGTTGCGGCAGGGCGCGAAGCGGCACCTTGCGGACTCATCGCTCGCCGTCGCCCTCATCGGTGCGGATCCGGAGTCGTTGTCATCCGATCCGAAGACCCTTGGCTTGCTCTTCGAATCCCTTGTGCTGCACGATCTCAAGGTTTACGCGGCGGCCAGCGATGCGACCGTATCTCACTACCACGACGCTGACGACCTAGAGGTCGACGCGATTGTCCATCGTCGTGACGGCTCGTGGGTTGCCGTTGAGGTTAAGCTCGGGAGCCCCCAAGTCCCAGAGGCAGTGGAAAATCTGCTTCGACTTGAGCGAAAGCTGGTCGATCGCGGGGAGAGGCCGCCTGCGGCGAAACTCATCGTCATCGGGTTTGGTATGCCGGCTCACGTAACTAGCGAAGGCATCGTTGTTGCTCCGGTCGATACGCTCGGAATCTAAATTATTGTTATTTGCATTTCCAGAAATCCTCTATCTAGACGCCTCCTAGAGGATTTCTGGAAACAACCGGTATTTTGATCTGGGCTACGAAAGGTTACGGGTCCAGATTCCGTGCTGCGTGGAGCCGGTGATCTTGTATCCGTGGCGGTCGATTCACGCCGCAAGCCTGTCCCAGTCGATGCGTTTCCAGTTGCCGCACGGCGCGTGGTTCACGATGAGCCCGCCGGCGACCATGAGCGCGTGGTTGCGTGCCTTGCGCACCTCGCGCGCGAGCGCCCTCTTCTTGTCCGAAATCTGGACCTCTGCCTGCTTGGTAGTGTCGAGAAAGTTGGTGTAGCGCCCGATCCGAAGTGAGTCGGCCCGGCGTACTGGAATCTGGAATACGGTTGATATCCTATGCCGCCTCGACCTCCGAGAAGTACCTGGACTCCTGCCATATCTCGTCCTGCTCGCACATGACCGCGCCCGCGAGCCGCACCAGCGAGCCCGTGGAGGGGAACACCTGCACGACGCGCGACCTGCGCTTTATCTCCCGGTTGGTCCTCTCCTGCACGTTGTTGGTGCGCAGGCGCTTCCAGTGGGTCGGCGGGAAGTCGAGGTAGGCCAGCGCGTCGGGCTCGGCCTCCTCCAGCACCGCCGCCGCCCTGGGGCAGCACCCCTCCAGCATGTCGCACGCCGCGTGGTACATGGCCGTCACGGTGGCGGCGTCGCGCCCGCGGAACACCTGCGACACGATCCTGCCCACGCGGCGCCTGAGCTGCCAGGAGCCGGCCTCGCGCATGCAGTCGCGCATGAGGTGGACCGCGCAGCGCTGCCACGCGGCGCCCTGGAAGACCTCGCCGAGCGCCCGGACGAGCCCCGGGTGGGCGTCCGAGACGACGAGTCGCACGCCCGCCGCCCCGCGCGAGCGGATAGCCCGCAGGAAGGCGAGCCACGAGTCGTAGGACTCGGTGTCAACCACGTCGACGCCCAGGACGCGCCTCCAGCCGCCCGCATCGCAGCCGATGGCGGTGACCACGGCGGTGGAGGCGACGCGCCCCTCGCGGCGGCACTTGACGTAGGTCGCGTCGAGCCAGACGTAGGGCACCGGCGAGCCGCCGAGCGGCCTTCCGCATAGGTCCTCGATATCTGCGTCCAAGCTCGAGGCGATGGCGCTCACCTGGTCCTTCGAGAGCCTGGAGACGCCCATCTTCTCGGCCACCCTCTGCACCTTGCGGGTGCTCGTGCCCGTGGCGTACATCTCGGCCACGGCGGCCACGAGGGCGCGGTCGACGCGCTGGTAGCGCTCGAGCACGTCCTCAGGGAAGAAGCTGCCGGAGCGCAGCTTGGGGATGCGCAGCGTCAGCGTGCCGACGCAGGTGGCGAGCGACCTCTCGCGGTAGCCGTTTCGGCTGTTCGCCCCGCCGCCGCACAGCTGGTCGGCCTCGGCGTCCATCACGGCGTTCACGACCTGCTCGGCTAGCCTGCGGAGCAGCTCCTGCATGTCGATGGCGCCGTCGTCGAAACGGGGCATGGCGAGCATGTCCGGCGTCGGGTCTGATAAGATTTCCATAGCGGTCTTCGTCCTTTCCTAGAACCTGTTGTTGTGGTGATTTCAGATTCTAGGACGAAGGCCGTTCTTCGTTAAACGGGCGCTAGGGCGTCACCCTTACACCAACATTTTCGACGCGATC
>JAHAAK010000007.1 GCA_018376905.1 Collinsella sp.
GCATTCAGCATCAGGGTAGCGCTGCGACGCGGAAATCGCGCGCCGTTGCCGCGCCCCGCAGTGCCCGCTTCCCCCGAGAACAATTATCAGTGCAGGTAGAAAGCTTGCCGATTTTCGAAAAAGCCGGCTATGGTTGACCCCTGCGGCCTAAACGTAGTAGATAGGCTCCTTTTGTGGCACGGCAGCAGACCAGTCTTTTTGGGACGGGGCTTATTTGACTACCTGTCGATCTGATTGCCCAAGTAGTCAAAAAGCCCCGTCCCAAATTAGCTACCTTGCCCCATCGGGCGGGAGCGGGTAAGATATATCGAGCGCCTAGCGCGTTCGATGGGTTCGGATGACGACATGTTCCGAATCTGGTCAGGTCCGGAAGGAAGCAGCCATAAGGAGCCTCTGTCGGGCATCCGAATCCATCGAGTGCGCAGGCGTTTTTTGGTGCCGCGGCTACCCGCGAGTGCCGGCAGGGCGCTTGGTGTCTCGCTGGTCCTCGGCTTCGCCTGCGGGATCGCTCGACTACCAAGCGCCCTGCCGGCACCCGCGGGTAGCCGACCAAAACCGCCTGAAGGGTCACATTTATCTGATAATTGAATCCCCGGCGTTATGCCGCTCGCTGGCGTTGCCAAAACATCGGCTGCTACGTGCCTTGGGCGCTAGTGACCGTTGCCCTTACATCTGTAACGAGTTGCTTACGCATCTCCAGGGTTCTCCGTACTATCATGAATCAGATTGAATTGAGATGATGATAGGGAGCGCCTTTTTATGATTGAGCTGCTCAGGCGTTTTGGTGGTAAGTTTCGCCGGTATATGGTGATTGGCCCTGCGTGCAAGTTGATTGAAGTGATTTTTGACCTGCTGACGCCGCTGGTGATTGCCCAGATGATCGATAAAGGTATCGGTGCGCACGACGTGAGTGCCGTCGTCCGCTACGGCATGGTGCTCGCCGCCATGGCTGTAATCGGCATCTCGTTTACGCTTGTTTGCCAGAAGATGGCGGCGCTCACCTCGCAGGGCATGGGTACTGACATTCGCGGCGCACTCTACCAGCACATCAACAAGCTGAGCTATGCCGAGCTCGACCGCTTTGGCACGCCGTCGCTCATCACGCGCATTACCAACGACGTTAACCAGGTCCAGCTCGCTGTGGCGCTGGGCGTGCGCATGCTCATCCGCTGGCCCTTTCTAGCGGTGGGCTCCATGTGCGCGGCCCTTGCCATCGACCTTAAGCTCGGCATCATCTTTTTGATCTGCACGCCCGCCATTGGCCTGGTGTTCTGGGTTGTCATGGCGCGCTGCATTCCGTACTACAAGCAGCTGCAGGCAAAGCTCGACCGCATCGCGCTTATCTGCCGCGAGGGCCTTTCGGGCGCCCGCGTGGTTCGCGCCTTCGTGCGCGAAGATCACGAGCGCGAGCGCTTTGCGCAGGCCGCCGACGACCAGGCCAATACTGCCATCGCGGTGGGCAAGCTCTCGTCGATTCTCAACCCCGTCACGTTTTTGGTGATGAACCTGGGCGTGTGCGCCATCCTGTGGGTGGGCGGCATCCAGGTCAGCGTGGGCGAGCTTACGCAGGGCCAGGTCATGGCGTTTGTGAACTACATGACGCAGACCCTGACCTCCATCGTGTACGTCGCCAACCTGGTCGTGGTCTTTACCAAGGCGAGCGCCAGCGCGTCGCGTATCAACGAGGTGCTCAATTGCGTGCCGGGCATCGCTGACGAGGGCAACCAGCCGGTCGCGCTGCCCAAGCCGGGCAATGTCGCTTCAGTTCCCGCGCTGAGCTTGAGCCATGCGAGCTTCTCGTTTGGCGCTGGCGCGGCCAATGCTGTCAACGATGTGACGCTGGAACTCCCGCTGGGCAAGACGCTCGGCATTATCGGCGGTACGGGTAGCGGCAAGTCCACGCTCGTCTCGCTCATCCCGCGCCTGTACGATGCGAGCACCGGCAGCGTGAGCGTGATGGGCGTCGACGTGCGCACCTGGCCGCTCGACCAGCTGCGCCGTGTGGTCGCGACCGTTCCGCAGCGCGCATCGCTGGTGAGCGGCTCCATCCGCAGCAACCTGACCTGGCGCGATGAAGCTGCGACCGACGAGGAGCTCTGGGTGGCACTCGACATGGCGCAGGCCAGCGAGTTCGTGCGCAACAAGCCGCAGGGCTTAGACGCCCCGGTCGAGGCGGGCGGCAAGAACTTTAGCGGTGGCCAGCGTCAGCGCCTGACTATCGCGCGTGCCTTGGTTGGTTCGCCTCAGATATTGATCATGGATGACTCCGCGTCGGCGCTCGACTTTAAGACCGACGCGGCGCTTCGCCATGCCATTCGCGAGCGCAGCATGCGCGGTGCCGCCAAGGGCGGGCTGCCGCTGACCACGGTGATTGTGAGCCAGCGCGTCTCGACCGTGCGCGATGCCGACGTGATCTGCGTGCTCGACCACGGCTCGGTTGCCGGCCTGGGCACACATGACGAGCTCTATGCGACCTGTCGGCTCTATCGCGAGATTTGCCAGTCGCAGCTGCGCCGCGAGGAGCTTGAGGGCCAGCGGGGGAGCACAGCGCCCGCGCCCACTCCGGCGCCCGCGTCCACCCTAAGCCCCGCGTCCGCCCCGACTGCCCCGGCATCCATTTGCGCAAAGGAGGGCTGCTAAATGAATCCGTACACTTCCTCCGGTTCGGTCGCCACGATGACGGCCAACGTGTCCGGTAACGATAACCTCAACGACCTGGGCGACGGTCCGCGCCAGCCCGGCGACCCCGAGCGCTATCCCGTGGGTGCGGTGACTCGCCGTCTGATGGGCTACGTTCGTCCGCATCGCATTTCGTTTGTTGCGTCGTTTGTGAGTGCCGCCGTCTCGGTGATCCTACAGCTCTATACGCCCATCCTCATTGGCGAGGGCATCGATCTCATCGTCGCGACGGGCCAGGTGGATTTCGATGCGTTGCCGCCGCTTGTCACCAAGCTCGCGCTCGTCGTGGTGGGGGCCGCAGCCTTCCAGTGGCTGCAGGGCTATTGCGTCAACCGCCTGTCCTACGAGACGGTGCGCGACATGCGCGTGGAGGCGAGCGACAAGCTCAGCCGCATGCCGCTCAGCTTTATCGACAGCCATGCCCACGGCGACCTTATGAGCCGCGTGGTCAACGACGTCGACCAGGTCGGCGACGGTCTGCTGCAGGGCTTCACGCAACTCTTTACTGGAGTCATCACTATCGTGGGCACGCTCGCGTTTATGCTCTCCATCAACCTGACCATGACGCTCGTGGTGGTGCTTGTCACACCTCTTTCCATCTTTGCGGCGGGCGCCATCGCCAAGCTCTCCAACAAGAGCTTTACAGCGCAGCAGCGCATTCAGGGCCAGCTGGGCGGCCATATCGAGGAGTATGTGGGTGAGCAAAAGCTCGTGGACGCCTTCGCCTATGGACCGAACGCGCAGCAGCGTTTCGACGCCCTCAACGCCGAGCTCTACACCGCGGGTGAGCGCGCGCAGTTTATGGGTTCGCTCTCTAACCCCGGCACGCGCTTTATCAACAACATCATCTATGCCGTGGTGGCCGTGATCGGCTGCGTTGGCGTGATCACAGGCGTGCCCGCGGCGCTCACGGTGGGCGGTGTGCAGATCTTCCTGTCTTACGCCAACCAGTACACCAAGCCGTTCAACGAGGTCACCAACGTCATCACGCAGATCCAGACGGCCTATGCCTCGGCGCGCCGTATGTTCGCGCTGCTCGATGCCCGCGAGCAGGAGCCCGACGCTACGGATGCTATTGTGCTCACCGCCCCGAAGGGCGAGGTCGCCTTTGAGCATGTGGACTTTAGCTACGTGCCCGATCGCAAGCTACTTCAGGATATCTGCATCGACGCCAAGCCCGGCATGCGCTTTGCCCTGGTCGGTCCCACGGGCTGCGGCAAGACGACGCTCATCAACCTGCTGCTGCGCTTTTACGATATCGATGCCGGGCGCATCGTGGTCGACGGTCGCTCCTCGCGCGACTACACGCGTGAGAGCCTGCGCCGCGCCTTTGGTATGGTGCTGCAGGATACGTGGCTGTTCGAGGGTACGGTGGCGGACAATATCGCCTACGGTCGTCCCGACGCCACGCGCGAGCAGATTATCGAGGCCGCCAAGCGCGCGCACGCGCACAAGTTTATCGTGCAGCTGCCAGGCGGCTACGATACGGTGATCGGCGAGGACGGCGGCACGTTTAGCCAGGGCCAAAAGCAGCTGCTGTGCATCGCGCGCGTCATGCTCACCGACCCGGCGATTCTGCTGCTGGACGAGGCCACGTCGAGCATCGATACGCGCACCGAGCTGCAGGTGCAGGCGGCATTCGACGAGCTCATGGCCGGCCGCACGAGCTTTGTGGTGGCGCATCGCCTGAGCACGATTCGCAACGCCGACTGCATCCTGGTGATGCGCGACGGCCGGATTATCGAGCGCGGCACGCACGACGAGCTGCTAGCGGCAGGCGGCTTCTACGCCGAACTCTACCGCAGCCAGTTTGCCCAGTAGGGGCTACCGATTAGCGGCAGATGGTTTACATCTGCGTTGTTAGTACTAAGATATTCATCTAATAAATTGCATTAGTGGCTTTAGTTTTGGGGGAAACGAGGCAACGTGACTATGACGTGCTCTTTGGTGGTTAACAGCAAGAGCGGTAATACCAGGATGGTTTCGGGCGCGATCAAGCGCGCTCTGCAGGCTGCGGGCGTTGAGTTTGTCCATGCCGCGGCGTTGAGCGACGATGCGGATGCAGATCAGGTTGCGCTCGAGGCGCAGGGCGCCTGCGCGGCCGACACGGTGCTCGTCGGTTTTTGGTGCGACAAGGGCGCGTGCACGCCTTCGGTTGCCGCGCTGCTCTCCGCTCTGCACGGCAAGCGCGTTTTCCTCTTTGGTACCTGCGGTTTTGGCGCCGACCAGAGCTATTATCAGCAGATTATCAATCGCGTGACCTCCAATTTGGCCGAGGATGCCGAGCTTGTGGGTTGGGCAATGTGCCAGGGCAAGATGGGTCCCGCGGTCAAGCAGCGCTACGAGGCCATGCTCGAGCAAGATCCCGATAACGCCCGCGCTAAGTTGCTGCTCGACAACTGGGTTGCCGCGAAGGACCATCCCACCAAGGATGATCTGGACAACATGGCTGCAGCCGCCAAAAAGGCCGTGCTGGGGGAGTAGCTCCCATCGCTGACGGCGGTCGGTCCATCTTTCTAAATGAAACATCCTCCCGGGCGTCGGGGCACGAA
This sequence comes from Collinsella sp., assembly GCA_018376905.1. GTDB lineage: Bacteria > Actinomycetota > Coriobacteriia > Coriobacteriales > Coriobacteriaceae > Collinsella. The sequence goes on from JAHAAK010000007.1 coordinate 5,232, forward strand.
GTTCCCTGCTCTACAGTCCTGCGCAAGACGAAGGCCACATTAAGTGGCCTTCTTTGCGTGCGGAACTCGCGATGAACTTCGTGCCCCGCCGTCCGGGAGGACGCCTCTTTATTGATGGGAGGCCTGATAGGTCGATGGTTCCGTGCCCGGATGCGTCCAAAGTGGACGGGCTTTCCGGATGGGCAGGCTTTCGAAAAATGCGTCCCGGAATTTGCCTTTGGAATGGGACGTAGTTTCCCGTTGAGGTGCTTTGCGGAAAGTGCATCCCACTCTGGGCGGTCGAAGTGGGACACACTTTCCCAAAGGCGCTCCAACGGGAAATTGCGTCCCATTATTCGGTCAAGAAACGGGATGCATTTTCCCAATGAGAGCAAAACCGGAAAATGCATCCCACAATCAGCCCTCAAAGTGGGACGCCGTTTCCCAATGAGGCTCAAGCGGAAAATGCATCCCGGAATTTGCGCTCAAAGTGGGATGCGGTTTCCGGTTGAGGGTCTAAGGGGAAAGTGCGTCCCAGAATCGACGCTTGAAATGGGATGCAGTTTCCCGATGAGGCACTCGACGGAAAATACATCCCAGAAATGGCCTTTGAGCTGGGATAAGATTTCCGCGGCATCTCGGATTCTCAAAAATGAGACACGCCGTTGGCGAAAATGAGACACGTGATATCGGGCATCGGATGTATCATTTGCAAAAATGAGTCCACTCCACTCGAATAAAGCGAGGTCCCTCATGTACGTTCCACACCCCCGTATCCGTAGGCTGTCGAAAATCCCGCTTGTTGGGACGGCGGCGCTTGCTGCGTTGATCGCACGAGCGTCGCCTGCTTCACGGCCACGCCCCAGGTTGCCCAGGCGGCAGACGCGCCCGCAATCACCGATATGACCGAGCAGGATTATCAAGCCCTGGGTCTGGGCACGAGCGAGGACATTCCGGCCGATACCATTGGCCCCTATTCCACTGATACCCCCACGACGTTTGCCACGCGCAGCGAGGTCTATATGGCAGCTAACGGTAGCCATGGCAATCGCTACACTCTGCGCGACAAGCTCGAGAACGTCGAGCGCGGTGACATTGGCGGCAGCAGCAAACTCACCGATGGCTATGGAAGTGTGTGGGGCGCCGCAAAGTTCTGGCAAAACGTCAACAACTTCGATACGAACAGCGATCTCTACAAGCATAGCGACTACGGTGGCGGCACCTGGTCGTACCTAAGCAACAATGAGTCCTCAACAGTACTCGCCAACGACAACAACGGTTTCTCGGGCATTCACGCCACGAGTGTTGAGTTCTGCAGCGACGCCAGCACGGGCAAAAAGAGCCGTGTTGCCGAGCTCCGTGCCTACGGCGACAGTTCCTCCACGACGATTGACGGCAAGTCATACGCCGGAAAGGTTGAGCTGGTCCTCTACTCGTTTAGCAACGGGCGTACGCGCACTCTCGACACACACCTGCCGGTGACGGTCAACACTAATATGATGTACGAAGGCCGTTTTAAGTACCTGGATGCCGGTTACCTGCAAGAGCACGACGCCGTCTTTGATGTCGAGGCGGGCGATGTCGATGGCGACGGCGTCGACGAGCTTTTTGTCTACGCGGGCTGCTATGTCGACGAGAACGGCGTGCGCAAGGCCGTAGTCGACATGTATGACTTGGAGGGCGGCAACTGGAAGCAAAGCGTCGTCAAGATCGATGCCGGTAACGCCGCGGACTACACCACGCACAACAAGGGCGGGAACGGCTCCTGGACGCAGCTTCAGTCAGCTCCTGTCGTTTCGCTAGCGGCCGGCGACCTCGATCGCGATTTTTGCGATGACCTCGCCATCGTGGTCTCGGCACCCTACGGCAAGAAGAATATTGATAAGTCGACGCATTGCGAGCTGTTTTCGTGGGATGCATCCAAGGGTGCGCTCGTCCATGTCGATGCTCTGGGCGACGCGGGCGCAATCTCCCTCTCCGCGAACGGCAAGACCATGGTCGCTGCGAATGCGACGTTCGGCACGTTTGCCGCCTACGATGAAGAAGGAAAGAAGACGGGTGAAACCGTCACGGGCCTTATTCTTGCGGGCTATGACTGGCAACGCAGCGCTTTTGATTACGGCGCTTCTGACGGCAGCAAGGGGCTGTACGGCGCGCTGTACCGCTACGCGTATTTTGACTCGGAGTCTGGCGAGTTCAAGCTTTCCGATTGCAAGGAATACAGAGACGGGCTCCTCGCCTCCTATGGGCTGATGCATGTGCCCAACAGCGCATGGAAGGATAGCGCTCAGGATAAGCGCTATCCGTGCACCTTGGCGCCTATTGCCCTTGCCACTGCCAATCTTGACGGCCTGTCCGAGCAGCTGGCGGTCGACGAGGTGCTCGTGGGCGGCGATGTGTTCCGCGACTTTGCCTGCAACACGGCACAGAGCGGGGCTCAGGGCTTGGGGTCCATGGTCGGAACCATGAGCATGAGCGGTCAGCAATACAACAGCAGCAACAAGCATGACCACAAGGGTATAGAGCAGGTGTGGATCAGCGACGTCAAGGCGGGCAGCGTCTCGGGTTCGGACCGCTATAACGAGAGCTTTATCGCCGTGGTGGGCAAGCACCGCGACGAGGACCTGCGCAAGAACGATGACTACTATTGGATGACCGCCTCGCATTTTTCGCTCGACGAGAACGGAAAGGTGCGCCGCGGCGAGGAGCAGGTGATTAGCGAGAGCAACCGTCGCGGCACTACCTACGGCACATTTATCTCGCTCTCGCTGCCCGATGTCGACAACGACAGCGTCAAGATCACGTACAAGGACCGCTACAAGGTCTATACCAACCCGCGCGTGCTTGCCGTGCTGCAGGATGCGCCCTATGTTGAGGATCTGGAGCAGGCATACGGCTATCTGGTGTTGGGCGGCACGTCATACGGAGAGGAAAAGGGCACGGGGACATCCCAGGGCTATACCATTGGCGCCGAGTTGGGCGTTGCCGTCGAGGTGCAGACCGGTCCGCCCCTGGTCGCGATGAATGCTTCAGTCGATTTTGCCGCCGAGGGATGCTATGACTACCGGAGCGAGCGCACGGTCAGCGCAAGCGTAAGCTATGAGTCGCATGCCGGCGAGGGTGACAAGGCCGTGCTCTACACGATTCCGATGGTCTATTACGAGTATGAGATCGAAAATGAGGAAACTGGTGGCAAGGGCGTGATGGCGGCGCCCGTGTCGCTCGGCGCGCAGACCTCGGTCGTTAATGTCGAGGCCTATGACCGCATTGCCAAACAGCACAATATGACGCCGCTCAGCTACTTTTTGACCAACCGGTCGGGAGAACCCGGAACCTATCAAACGACGCTCAACGGCGAGACTCCCGTTGGGGATTCCTTTGGCCTGGGCAAGCCTGGCGTAACGCGCGCCTACACGCACGATGGGTTTAACGGCGCCGCCGCGCAGTCGGGGGCGAGCATTGAGCAGACCATCGAAGTCGAGGAGGGCAAGGAGCAGGAGCTCGAGCTCGGCTTGACGCTGAACGGCAGCGTTGTCATGGGCGCGAAGCTCGCAAAGCACGAGTTGTTTGGCGGTCTGTGCTTTGGTGCCAACGCCGGCTTTACTACGGGTAACTCCTCGAGTGAATCGACCGAATACGGCGGCACCGTCGACAACCTGCCCGAGGCCGCGCAGGGCAAGTACGGTTTTGTGTGGCGTCTGGGCGTCAACGCGGTGGATGTCGACAAGTTCGAGGCAGACTCGGGCGACAAGCTCGGCACCAAGGACACCGACCAGTTCTGGATCGTGGGCTATGACGTTAAGGACGTCGAGATGCCCGACGCGCCGGCCGTGACGGGCTTTACGGCAAACGCCGTCGATTCGACCAGCGTTACGTTTAGCTGGGACGATGTACTCGCAAACAAGAGTGGCTTTAGCTACGGCGTGGGCATGCTGCAGAGCAATGCGGCGGATGCGGTCGTCAATAGCTGGAAGATTGCCGACAACACGCAGACCTCGCTCAAGTGGGATGGGCTGCAGCCCAATACGGAGTATCGATTCGCCATCGCCGCCGTTAAGAATGGATCCACGACCGAAACAGGTATTCGCTCGGCAATCATCACGGTCAAGACCATGCCCGATGGCATGACGATGACCGTGAGCGGACCTGCGGCGGATGCGGATCTTGGATACGACTCTTCGGTTGAGCGCACGGCGGGAAGCCACCTGACGCTCTCGGCGATTGGCCATGTGAAGCAACTCGGTGCCGACGATAGCGAAACAGGGCTGGCACCGACCTATATGTGGTACCGCAAGGGCCGCGGCGAGACAGAGTTTAAGCTCGTGGGTGCCGATGGCAACCTTGCGGCTGGAACGGCCTCAAAGCTCGAGATTGACCTGACCGCAGACGATGACGGTGCGCAGTATTACTGCCACGTGGGATACAACGACGTGGGCCTCGACACCGGCACGACGCTCGTGAATATCGAGGCCGAGGAGACGGCGCCCACAACGGTGAACGCCACCCCGATCCGCACGCGCCGCCTGTTCTCACAGGCAAGTGCGGGCGCCAAGAAGTTCCTGGACCATACGCTGGTAAACACCGCCGGCCCAACCGATTCCGAAGGCTCAAAGGACCCCGAGACTCCTGAGACCCCGACGAACCCGGACAAGCCCAAGTCCGACAACGGAGCTAAGACCGACACCAAGGTCGAGACTACGACCACAGCGAAGAACCTCGCAAACACCGGCGACCAAACATTCGCCCTAGTCGCCACCGCAGCAGCAGCGGGAGCAACGCTCGTAGTGATAGCCCTCATCATGCTGATCAAGTGCCGCAAGACCCACTAGTAGCCAGTCGAACATATCGACAACCCAAAAACCCGGGTAGCCAAAAAACAGGCCACCCGGGTTTTCTGTTGAGTGGAGACTCCGCAAGCGGAAACTGCATCCCACAATTAGCGCCCGGAACGGGACACATTTTCCGTCAAGCCCTCATCCGGAAAATCCATCCCAGTTTGAGCGCCCAGACCGGGACGCACTTTCCCAAAGGGTCCTCAACGGGAAAATACATCCCGGAATCCAGCTGAATAGTGGGACACACTTTCCCAATCAGGTCCCAAGCGGAAACTGCATCCCATTCCAGACAAGAATTCCGGGACACGCTTTCCGGATACAAACAAGGCCGCATGACGTGGCCTTCAACTTATATATGTTCGGCGATACACCCAAGACAAGCCACACCCCAACATCAGGGCGTCTGTCCAGGCGGAGGCATATAAGGTTCATCGCGAGTTCCGCACGCAAAGAAGGCCACTTAATGTGGCCTTCGTCTTGCGCAGGACTGTCTGAGCAGGGAACCTTATATGCCTCCGCCCGGACAGACGTTTCAGTTGTGAACTCGTAGCTAGTCGCTACTTGATTTTGGTCGTACCCGGTGCCAGGTTGGGGTCGGTCTCGTTGGCCTCGGTCTGGAAGTGCTCGGTGTAGACGTTCTTGCCGTCGCGGAACATCTCGTAGTACTGCATCTTGGCGTAATCCTCGCGCGCCTTGGTGGCGGCAGCGGCGGCAGCGTCGTCACCGGTGACGTTGGAGGAGAGCGCCCAGCGCAGGCTGGCGTCCTCGTAGCCGACCGAGTTAATGGCGGGCAGCGACTCGCGCAGCGTCATGTGCGCCTTCTGGTAGTCGGTCAGCGGGGCGCCGATCAGCTGCATAAGCTGCGTGGACAGGTAGTTGGTGGACAGGTCATCGATCTCGCTCGTCTGGTCGCAGCCGGCAACGTCGTAGTTGGCCCAGATGATGTAATCGGTCTGCCACAGGCGCTCCTGGTGGGTGGCGTCGTCCTCGTCGGTAAACCACTTGTCGTTGAACTTGGACGGGAAGAACGGCTGATGGTCGCCCCAGAACACCACGACCACCTTGCGATCGAGTTTGTTCAGGGCGTTGAGGAAGTAACGCAGCGCCTGGTCGGACTGCTCGATGCACGAGACATACTCGTCGACATCGGAGAGCGTGCCGTCCTCGACGGTCTTGGCGTCCAGATCGGTCGTGTCGATATTCAGGTGCATCTGCTTGTCGACCGGCAGCAGGCCCGTGTCGTAGCCCGAGTGGTTCTGCATGGTCACGTCGAAGATAAACTGCGGATCGGCGTTCTGGTCGAGCAGCTCAAGAATCTTGTCGTAGGTCGCCTGGTCGGTCACCATACCGCGCAGGGTGTCGGCTCCCTGGAAGTCGTTGATAGACAGGAACTGGTCAAAGCCAAAGTCCTTGTACACGTTCTCGCGGTTCCAGTTGGTTGCGTGGTTGGGGTGCATGGCCGTGGTGGAATATCCGAGCGACTTGAACTGCTCTGCCAGGTTCCCGGTCGTTTCCATGTTGTAGATGGTGTAGGGGTACACGCCCGAGCCCAGGTTGGCCATGGAGTTGCCGGTCATAAACTCAAACTCGGTATTGGCGGTGCCGCCGCCGTAGGCGCTCACGTAGAGCTTACCGCGGCTGAGGCAGTTGGACAGGTTCTTAAAGTACTGCGGGCCCTCGTAGCCGGCGCGCATGTTCTGGTAGATGGACAGGTCCGAGAAGGTCTCGTTCATGATGGCGATGACCGTGGGCTTCTCGCTGTCGAACTGCTCCTTTGCGGCGGCGCGCTCGTCGCTCTTGGCTGCGTCGGACTTGTCGTAGGCCTTGGCGTACTTTTTGAGCGTGGCCTTGGCATCGTCGACGGAGTAGTCGGCGGGTTTGGGCGGCTTGATGGACTGCGCTGCGCTAATGAAAGCGGGCAGGTAGCCCTCGCGCCAGTAGCTCTCGAGCGGGCGCCAGGTGTAGACGGTGATGCCGAGGGTGTTGTAGTAGTCGATGAGCGTGACGTGTGCGGTCACGCCGCCCAGGCACAGCACCGCCACGAGCAGGTTGGTGAGCAGCATGCGCTTGGCGTTGGCGGCGCCCTTCTGACGGTGCGGTGCCACCAGGCCGGCGTACTCGCACAGCAGCATGGCGATGGCGGTAAAGCCCATGGACAGCACGCAGAACAGCGAGATCGAGAAGGTGTAGCCGGTGCCGGCGACCGCGGCGGCGGTGGAGATGGCCGAAAGGTCGCCCGGCTGGATGGGCATGGATTTAAACGTGATGACGAAGAACTCGGCAATGCCTAGGACAAAGAGGGCGAAGGCCAGGACCGCGGGAGCCGCGCCGTGGCGCTGGAACAGGAAGAAAAGGCCGCTCATGAGTGCGGTGATGATAGCCCACTCGAGCAGGATGCACAGGGGGTAGACCCAGGTAAAGTCGTGGTTGGACGAGACCTCCATGCCCAACAGCGCAAAGACGCCGGCGAGCAACAGGCACAAGACGGCGGCGACGAGCGGTTTGCCCACAAAGGCGCCGCGCAGGCGGGCGAGCTTGCCGGTGGGGGCGGGGACGTCGGGCTCGGCGAACGCAAAGACGCGCGGGGCGATGCGGTCGCGGGCGATGCTGGCCCAGGCGCAACCGGTGAGAATGGCATTGGTCAGGATGAGCATCACAAAGGCGAGCGGCTCGTTTTGGGCGACGAGGCCCACGGCGCCCCAAATAGTCAAAAAGACCTGGAACAGACCAAAGGCGACGCTCCAGGCGATAGCGCCCTTGGCAACGGCGCCCGACTGCGCGCGAATGGCCTTGGCCTCGCGCAAGACAAGGTAGACGGTCGCCGCAAGACCGACGAGCGAGATGGCGGCTGCGAACATGCTGAGACTCCTCACAAACTTAAAACCTACGAAAGCGGGGGTTTACCCGATTGTTACCAAGATATGCGCTGCAATTGGTGGCTGCGCACAACAACCAGCCATATTAACGCGCACGTGTGGCGGTGTGGCGCAATGTAGTGGCGACCTGCGCGATAATGGACGGGAATTACACGGAAACGTAAAGGCTTCTTAAAGAATTAGCGAGGATGAGGCGATGAACGAGCAGGTTTGCACCAAGGCTGTGGATACGTGCGGCTATCCGGTCGAGACGACGGGCAATGCGGTGCTGGACACGTTGGAGCACCGTTCCTCCACGCGTGCCTTCGCGCGTGATGACGATGACCGTCCCGTGGCGGTGACCGACGAGCAGCGGGCGGCGATTCTGCATGCGGCGAGTCGTGCGCCGTCGGCGGGCGCCATGATGATGTATTCCATCGTGAGCATCCGCGAGCAGGCAACGCTCGACCGCCTGGCCGACCTGTGCGACCACCAGCCCATGATCGCCAAGGCGCCCTGGGCACTGATATTTGTGGTCGATTATGCCAAGTGGATCGATCTGTTTGAGCACGTGGGCTGCTTTGAGCCCGAGTTTGTCGAGCGCACGGGTAAGGCGCCCCGCCGCGCGCCGGGTTTGGGCGACTTTGCCATCGCGGCCCAGGACGCCGTGATCGCCGCGCAAAACGCCGTGGTTGCCGCCGAGGCTCTGGGCCTGGGGAGCTGCTATATCGGTGATATCGTCGAGAATGCCGAGGAAGTTGCCGAGCTGCTCGATCTGCCGCCCTATACCATGCCGCTGTCGATGCTCATCATCGGCACGCCCCGCAAGGAGCGCCCGGCTATTGCGCATCCCGTGGTGAACCTGGTGCACGAGGAGCGCTACTGCCGCGCCGATGCTGCGACCATGGACGCGCAGGTGGCCGAGATGGACGCGATGTTCCGTCCGCATGCCCGCGAGGTAGGCGAGCGCGTGGTGGATATCTACACCCGCAAGCACACGAGCCCCTTTATGGCCGAGATGAGCCGTTCCATGGAGTGGTGGTTCAAAAACTGGCTCGGCAAGTAACGAATGCGGCGATGTGACAAAGGGACAGTCCCTTTGTCACATTCCATATCGCCGAGGTGGCCTAAAGGCCGTATAAATGTTTATTTAGCTGGGAAAACAGTGCATTAAAACATGGGCCGATTACCTATAATCCCTTCGAACATTAAAGTTGGGAGGAAACCGGCTTATGGAACAAAAGGCCAAGGAGGCAGCCTCGCACGCTGCGATTCCTGTGAGCATCTCGGCGATGCTCGTCACGCTGGGCGTGGTGTACGGCGATATCGGCACCAGCCCTATGTATGTAACCAAGGCGCTCGTCGCCGGCAACGGCGGCATCGGAAGCGTCACGGAGGAGTTCGTGCTCGGCGCGCTCTCCCTTGTCGTGTGGACGGTCACGTTGCTGACCACCATCAAGTATGTGCTCATCTCGCTGCGCGCCGATAACCATGGTGAGGGCGGCATCTTTGCCCTGTACAGCCTGGTCAAGCGCTGCGGCAAGTGGCTTATCATCCCCGCCATGCTGGGTGGCGCCGCGCTTCTCGCCGACGGCATCCTGACGCCGGCCGTTACCGTTACCACGGCCATCGAGGGCCTGCGCACCATCCCGGCGGTCCATGCCGTGCTGGGCGATGACCAGGGTCGCGTCGTCGCCATTACGCTCGCCATCATCATCGCGCTTTTTTTGGTGCAGCGCATCGGTACGGCCAAGATCGGTCACGCCTTTGGCCCCATCATGACGCTGTGGTTCCTGTTCCTGGGCGGCACGGGTCTGTTCTTTGTCTTCCAGCACCCCGCCGTGCTGCTGTGCCTCAACCCGGTGCGCGGCATCGCCTTTTTGCTGAGCCCCAACAACCACGCGGGCATCATGATTCTGGGCAGCTGCTTCCTCGCCACCACCGGTGCCGAGGCGCTCTACTCCGACATGGGCCACGTCGGCCGCGGCAACATCTACGCTACTTGGCCGTTCGTTAAGTGCTGCCTGCTGCTTTCCTATATGGGCCAGGGCGCTTGGCTTATGAACAACGCTGCCAACCCCGAGCTCATGGGCATTGCCGACCTCAACCCGTTCTACCAGATGCTCGCCCCGGGCCTGCGCCCGTTTGCCGTCGGCCTTTCCACCGTCGCGGCCATCATTGCCTCGCAGGCGCTCATCACCGGCGCATTCTCGCTGGTGTCCGAGGCCAGCCGTCTGGACCTCATGCCGCACATGCAGGTCTTCTACCCTGCCGAGACCAAGGGCCAGCTCTACATCCCCATGGTCAACAACGTCATGCTTGTCGGCTGCGTCATCGTGGTGCTGCTGTTCCAGAACTCGGCGCATATGGAAGCCGCCTACGGCCTTGCCATTACGCTGACTATGATGTGCACCACGCTGCTGCTCTTCTTCTACCTGCACGAGGAGCGCAAGCTCAAGGTTGCTCCGTGGATCTTCGCGGCCTTCTTCCTTTTGCTCGAAGGCTTCTTCTTCGTGAGCTCACTTACCAAGTTCTTCCACGGCGGCTACTTCACCATCCTCATGGCCGCGCTCATCATGGGCATCATGGTGTGCTGGTACAACGGTACGGCTGTTGAGCAGCGCCAGTTTACGCTGCTGCCGCTGCGCAGCTACCTGCCGCAGCTCAAGCGCCTGCGCGACGACGACCGTTACGAGCGCATGAGCGACAACGTCGTGTACCTGACCAAGGACACCCATACCGACTACATCGACCGCGATATCGTCTATTCGATCTTGGACAAGCATCCCAAGCGCGCCCGCGCCTGGTGGTTTGTGAATGTCGAGACCATGGACGAACCGCACACCTTTGCCTATTCGGTCGAGACGTTCGGCACCGATTACGTGTTCCGCGTGCATCTGTACCTGGGCTACAAGATCAACCAGCGCGTCAATGCCTACCTGCGTCAGGTCGTTCAGGACCTGGCTGCCACCGGCGAGCTGCCGCCGCAGACGCATGACTACTCGGTCTACAAGGATCCGGGTAACATCGGCACGTTCAAGTTCGTCCTGATCCGTAAGCTTCTGGCGCCCGAAAGCGATGTGGAGCCGAGCGAGCGTACGGCCATCACGCTCAAGTACATCATCCGCCGCGCCGCCGGCACGCCTGCGCGTTGGTACGGCCTGGAGAACTCCAACGTGAGCTTTGAGTACGTGCCGCTGTTCACCAAGTTCAAGGCCGTGAACAAGATGCAGCGCCTGGCCCCCAACGAGCGGCCGTAGACGTCGGCGGCTACACGGAGTTGGTTTTTGATGGATAAGCATGAGGCCGGGGAGGTAAACATGGATACAAAGGCGCTCGATGGCCGTGAGGCGGTGGTCGAAATGGTGCGTGAGGCGCGCGTCGACGCCGCCGAAGATCGGTTCTTTACGAATCGTGCCAACATGGATATGGCCGATCGCGTAATTTCGATCGTGGCACTGGTATTTGGAGCGGTGTGCGTGTGTGCCCTGCTCGCGCACGTGCTGTTTGTCTAGCGACCGCAGGTTGCAAAGGCTATACACTTGGAACCACCACAAGGGAAACCACCACAAAGGTGCCTGTCCCTTTGTGGTGGTTTTTGTTTTTGAGAGAGGGGCGGGGCGCTGATGGACGTCCGTGCGGACGGTGATATTGCCGAGAACTTTTGGTGGCGGCGCACTACGATGACGCGTCGCGGCCCCCTGTACGATATCTGCGTGTCGGTGGGGCTGCTGGTCGCGGCGACGATTGTGGGCGCGCTGCTCGACCATCCGGGTCTCGCGCCGAGCATCATGATCGTCTATGTGTTCGCCGTTCAGCTGTGCGCATTCTTTACCTGGAGTCGCCTGTATTGCTTGCTGAGCTCGGCTGCCGCCGTGGCGCTCTACAACTTCTTGTTTGTCGACCCGCGCTACTCGCTGTCGCTTATCGACCGCGGCTATCCCGGCATGTTCTTCATCATGTTCGTGGTCTCGCTTGTGTCGAGCTCGATTGCGTTGGCCCTGCGCCGCGCCTTGGCACAGGCTGCCGCCAGCGACCGCCGCACGCATATGGTGCTCGAGACCAACCGCATGCTGCAGCGGTGCGCCGATCAGCAGCAGATTGTCCATGCCATGGCAACGCAGCTGGCACGTCTTTCGGGCTGTCCGGTCGTGTGGTACAGCGCCGACGCCGAGGGCGATGATCTGCTGCCGCGTGCGACATACACGGCCGTGGGCGATGCCGCACCGGTGCACGAACTGGCGCCGCAGATGCCGCCGCGGCTCTCGGCGTCCGCCTATGTGGGAACGCCGCTCGATGCTACGTTCGGCGGCTCGGCGTTTTATGGCATCTACCTGACGGTTCGCACAGGCGACGGCTTCGCGCGCTCGGGCGACCCCGCCTCGGTGGTGGGCGTGCTGGCTATCGTTGCCGAGCCCGACGTGCTGACGCATGAGGAGCGGACGCTTGCCGATGCCATCGTGAGCGAAGGCGAGCTGGCGCTCGACCGCGCCCGCGCCATGGAGGCCCGCGAGGAAGCGGCGGTGCTCGCCAAAAACGAACAGCTGCGCGCCAACCTGCTGCGCTCCATCTCGCATGATCTGCGCACGCCGCTTACCAGTATTTCGGGTAATGCCGACGTGCTGCTCGATCAGGGCTCGACCGGCACCGCGGTGCTCGATGCCCAGACGCGCCGCGGCCTGCTTCTATCCATTCGCTCGGATGCGCTGTGGCTCAACGCCACCGTCGAGAATCTGCTCGCCATCACCAAGCTCGAGGGTGGCGGTATGCGCCTGTCGACCACGCTCGAGCTCATGGACGATATCGTCGAGGAGGCGCTGCGCCACGTGAACCCTGCCGTGCGCGAGCACGACCTTAAGGTGGTGGCGTGCGATGAGCCGGCGCTCGTCAACGTCGATGCGCGCCTGATGGTGCAGCTGGTGGTCAATCTGGTGAACAACGCCATCACCTATACGCCCGCGGGCTCGCATATCATGATTTCGATTAGCGTCGACGATGGACGCGTGGCGTGCTCGGTGGCCGATGACGGCCCGGGCATCGCACCCGAGGATCGCGAGCGGATCTTTGAGTCGTTCTATACCGCCAACCACGGTTTGGCCGACAGCCACCGCAGCGTGGGCTTGGGTCTTTCGCTCTGCCGCTCCATTGCGCTGGCACATGGCGGTAGCATAGAGGTTGCCGCGGCGGACCCGCACGGTTCGGTCTTTACGATTGAACTTCCCGCCGCCGACGTTTCGTTTGATAAGGAGTAGCGCCGTGCCGAACTCTGCCGTAAAACCGCTCATCTTGGTCGTTGAGGACGACCCCGCTGTCCGCAACCTTATCGTTACCGCGCTCGAGACGCACGGCTTGCGCCATATGGCCGTTGAGACTGCCCATGCCGCCATTGCCGCTGCCTCATCGCAGGCACCGAGCATTGTGCTGCTCGATCTTGGTCTGCCCGATATGGACGGCGTCAAGGTGGTGGAGTCGGTGCGCACGTGGTCGGGCATGCCGATCATCGTGGTCTCGGCGCGCAGCGAGGACGCGGACAAAATCCGCGCGCTCGATGCCGGTGCCGACGACTATCTGACCAAGCCGTTTTCGGTCGAGGAACTGCTCGCGCGCATTCGCACGACGCTCAGGCGCCTTTCGTATGCGCAGACGGGCGGCGTTGTCTCCGAGGGCTCGTTCGATACCGGTGAGCTGCATATCGATTTTGATGCCGGCATCGCCACGATGGATGGCGAGGAACTGCATTTGACGCCGATCGAGTACAAGCTCCTGTGCCTGCTGGCGCATAACGCCGACAAGGTGCTGACGCACCAGTTTATCCTGCACGAGATTTGGGGCACGGCAACTAAGAGCGACCTGGCGAGCCTGCGTGTCTTTATGGGCACGCTGCGCAAGAAGATCGAGTCCGACCCCGCGCACCCGCGCTATATCCAGACACACGTGGGTATCGGTTACCGATTGGTCATCCAGGGATAGGTCGGCATCCGCCATCCCAATATGAGTTGCGGTGAAATAGTTCCTGTTTGGGCCTTTACCAGGCTTTTTAGGAACTATTCCACCGCAACTTTGTCTATTTACCCTTGGGCTTGCTGGCGTAGAACTTCTTCTTTTTGGACTTGCCGGCAGGGGAGGGCTTGCCGGCAAAGCTGGACTTGCCGTTGCCGGCCTGCGCGTGCGCGGGTACTGCCGCACGGGGCTTGCGGGCCTCGGGGTTACGCAGTTCCTCGACGCGCTCGGCAATTTCCTCGGCGCTAAAGCCGACCTCGGCCATAGCGTCCTCGATGGGCAGGCGGCGCACGATATAGCAGTGGTGCACCTTCTGGTTGCGCGCGAAGTCCTCGGGAATGGTCTGCGTCGTAATGTCCTCCAGCACGACGCCCGCGCGCGCGAGCTTGCGCGTCTCGGGGCGGAAGCCACGCAGGTTGCAGCTAAAGATGGCGTGGCCGCCCTGTGCGAGCAGGCGCGATACGCCGGCCAAAAGCTCAACATGGTCGCGCTGGACATCCCAGGTGCGGCGGCCCATCTTGGACGAGTTCGAGAACGTGGGCGGGTCGACAAAAATCAGGTCCCAGCGGTTGCGCGTCTGGCGCTGGTCGCGAATCCAGGCGAGCACGTCATCGCGCACAAAGTGATGCTGCGGGCCAACAAAGCCGTTCTGGCGCATGTTGCGCTCGGCCCAGTCCAGGTAGGTGTTGGAAAGGTCGACCGTCACGGTCTCCTCGACGCCGCCATCGGCCGCGTAGCAGGTGGCAGTGCCGGTGTAGGCAAACAGGTTGAGGAAGCGGCGCGCCTGCTTGGCGTGCTCGCGCACCAGGTTGCGCGTGACGCGATGATCCAGGAAGATGCCCACATCCAAATAGTCGTCAAAGTTGACGGCAAAGGTGAGTCCGCCCTCTTCGATGAGCGGCAGACGACGGCGCGCGATGTTGGCGCGCTCGCCCGAGCCGCCCTTGCCGGCGCCCTGCTTGCCGTACTGCGAGCCGCCGCGCGAACGCATGCGGGCCTTGGCGTGCACATGCTCAGCGGGAACATCTAGGATGCGCGGCGCGATGGCCAAGATGTCGAGCATGCGGGCCTGGGCCAGCGCGGGGTCGATGGTCTTGGGCGCGGCGTATTCGGCGATGACGAGCCAGCGGCCCGGCGTCTGCGGGCAGCCCTCGTACAGGTCGATGGCGGCGGAGTAGTCGGGCAGGTCGGCATCGTAGACGCGGTAGCAGCTCACGCCCTCGCGCTTTGCCCACTTGCGACGCAGGCGGGCGTTCTTGCGCAGGCGGTTGGCGAACTGCTCGGACTCCGGGATGAGCACGGGCAGCGGCTTGCCGTCGCCCAGGTCGAGCGTGGCGGCAGGCTCGGGCATGGAGGAAGCGGCGGCTTCGCCGTTGGCTTCGTTGGCATCCGCAACCTCGGCCTCGGCATCCGCACTGGTCGCAGCCTCAAACGCTGCGGCGGCGTGGTCGAGCGAGGGCCAAACCTTAAGAGCCGCCTCCTCGTTATTGGGCATGACGGCGATCGAGCGCTCGGGCTCGGCGTGGAGCGCGCGGGCCAGCAATGCATCGCGGGTGAGCGCGGCGACCGGCGCCGCGGAAAGCTCGGGCGCGCGGCGCAGCTCACCGACCAGCGTCATGGCGTCGTGCATGAGCGAAAGCGGGGTCTCGGTGGTGTCCGCGACCACGGCGGCACCGGCGACGGCGCCCGCGTGGTCCAGCACGGTGGCTGGCTTGGCAGCGCAAAAGTCGACAAAACGCTTGTAGCCGGCGCACTTGACCATGCGCTCGGCAGTCTTGCGGGCGGCGGGGTCAATGTCCACGGCGACGATGCGCGCCTGGCGCTCACGCGCCGCGGTCTCGCGCTCGCGCGCCTCGGCAAGCAGCTGCTCCCACAGGGCGGCGTCGTGCAGCTGCCAGCCCTCAAAGCCCCAGCGCTCGCGTGCGGCGCCCGGGGCGCGGTCGGTCAGAATGTTCACGGCCTCCAGCAGCAGACCGCCGCCGGCGCACGAGGCGTCGATCAGCGTAGGCAGCGCTTCGTTTTCGTAATCATCGGCCGTCAGCTCGCGCTCGCACAGTGCGGTCCAGCCGACCTGCGCCAGCACCAGGGCGGCGTAGTCGGGGCGCAGCACGTGCGCGCCCTCGCCGGTGCGGGTCGCTGCGGGCGGCAGGCGTTTGAACAGCGGGTCGCCTGAAAGGTCCAGGCTGATGCTCGCGCGGCGCTGGCGCAGCGAAAGCAGCAGGTGAACGTCGGGGTCGGCAGCATCGACGTCGGCGCGACGGCCCGTGGTCTCGGCCAGACGGTCGCACAGCGCGTCTTTGGCGCGCAGGGCCGAGAAGCGCGTGTTGCGCAGCTGCTCGGTCACGCCGCGGGCTGTGATGGCGATGGTGGCGCCGGGGCGGACGATGCTCTCCCAGGCGATGTCGTAAACGCTATCGTACAGTTCATCGGCATTCTGCGCCTCAAAGCGCCCGAGCACCACGAACACGCGGCTCGCCAGGCGCGACCACAGGCATGCTCGGTAGCCTTGCTCGAGCTCGCCCTCAAATGTAGCGCGGCCCTTCAGCCGGCGAACATGCGAAAGCCCGAGGCGTTTAAGCTCATCGGCGAGTGCGGACTCAAAGCCCTCGGGGCAGCTTGCGTAAAATTCCATGGGTGACCTCTCTGGTTGCGTCGCTTCATTATATGATGGATGCTTCGTTTGCCCTTATCCTCGAAAGGAACCCATATGATTGATGCGTGCCCCGATTCCGCCGTCCTCTTTTTTGACGTGGACGGCACGCTGACGTCGTTCGATCCCGACAACATG
The DNA here is from genome assembly GCA_018376905.1 of Collinsella sp. GTDB lineage: Bacteria > Actinomycetota > Coriobacteriia > Coriobacteriales > Coriobacteriaceae > Collinsella. Next base: position 21,689 of record JAHAAK010000007.1, read on the forward strand.
ACCGACAAGGACTTTTCGGCGGTTCACCCCTCGCAGACGGTGGTTGAGGCGTTCCGTGCACTGCGCGATGCAGGGCACAAGGCATTTATCTGCACGGGCCGCCCCCTGTGGCTTATCGCCGATAGCCTGCGTGCGCTCGACCCCGCGGGCATCGTTGCCATGGCGGGAGCCACGCTCGAGGTCGAGGGACGCGTGGTACACGAGGACTGCTTTGGCGAGGACGTTATCGAGGAGCTTGCACGCCGTATGGCCGCGGCAGGGATTGAGGCCTTTTTCGAGACCAACGTGGCTACTTTTGCCCTGGAACCCGCGGGTGTTGAGCAGTCGTCTCTGATCGGCACTTCTGTGGCGCACAGCACCGAGGAGATGCGCGTCGACGGCAGTCTGCGCGTGGGCAAGGTAGGCCTCGCTGCGCCCAGTTTGGCTCGCGTAGCCAACGATGACGGCTTTATCGATTGCGAGTTTGAGCTGTGCAATACCGGTGGTCAGAATCGCGAGCTGAGCCCCAAGGGCATTGACAAGGGCGTGGGCGTGGCGCGAGCACTGGCGTATCTGGGCCGCGAGGGAAATGCGCGCACCTTTGGCTTTGGCGATTCGGGCAACGACCTGGGCATGCTCGCTGCCGTCGAGACAGCCGTGGCCATGGGCAACGCCATGCCCGAGGTCAAGGCGGTCGCCGACTACGTGACCGACGATGTCGCGCACGACGGTACCGTCACAGCGATGCAGCATTTCGGCCTCATCTAATGAATCCCGCGTTCTGACGTTTGCTCGAACTGCGACTTTCTGCTTTTGCATGCTCAATCGATTTATCGATCCAAACACTGAGGTGTTTATACCGTTCGCCGAGAAGATAAAAACCCGCAGCTCACGCCTTGATAAACATAGGTAAAGTGTTTAGCAGTTTATCGGCCGTGTGCAAACGAAAGGAATCAGGCAGATGGCAATCAAGGTGTTCGCTGACGGTGCAAACCTCGAGGGCATGCTCGACATGTACGAGAACGGCAACGTTCAGGGTTTCACGACCAACCCGTCCCTTATGAAGAAGGGCGGCGTGACGGATTACCGCGCGTTTGCCAAGGAGGTCCTGGCCCACATTACCGATGTGTCCGTGTCGTTTGAGGTCTTTGCCGACGACGTCGAGACCATGGAGGTCGAGGCCCGCGAGATTGCTACCTGGGCCGAGAACGTCTACGTCAAGATTCCGTGCGTGACCACCAAGGGCGAGTCCACCGCCGAGTTGGTGCGCAAGCTTTCGGCCGACGGCATCAAGGTCAATGTCACCACCATCTTTACGCCCGAGCAGGTCGACGAGATGGTCGAGACCGTTGACGCCGAGACCCCGTCCATCATTTCGCTCTTTGCCGGCCGTATCGCCGATACCGGCGTCGACCCCATTCCGTTTATGACGGAGTCGGTCGAGAAGGCCGCCGCCAAGCCCAACTGCGAGGTTCTGTGGGCGTCCACGCGCGAGCTCATCAATATCTACCAGGCGGAGGCCTGCGGCTGCCAGATCATCACGGTGCCCAACAGCATCCTGGCCAAGCGCAAGAACATCGGCCGCGACCCGTACGAGGTCTCGCTCGACACCGTCCGCGGCTTTGCCAAGGACATCGCCTCGCTCGGCTTCCATATCCTGCCGTAACGCGAACACCGACTGTGTCGTGGGCTGTTCGCCCCGGCCTTTCCTTTCCCTATCGCTCACGCGCTTTGCGAGGGTCGCGCTAGGCAAAGGAAAGGCCGGGGCTGCCGACACGGGCTCGCTGGCAAGTTGGTACTTGGCTTCCATATCCTGCCGCAGGCAAAGGTACCCCCTTTAGCGACGTGCAAAATTGAGAGTATTCAGCAGGGTAAAGGCTTTTACCAGTTGATTGAAGCACGGAACAGCCCCCGTTTTGGCTCTGGTGGCGCCAAAACGGGGGCTGTTTTTGACTTTATTGCCTCTGAGGGGCGTCCGGAACGGCGGAATTTGCAGAATACTCGCGATTTTGCACATCACTACCGGGGGGACCCTTGCTTTAGGCGTTTACTTGCCCTGCACCATGGTGAGGGAGATCTTTTTGCGGTCGCGGTCGACCTTCTCCACCCACACCTTGACCGTATCGCCGACGCGCACGACGTCGCTCGGGTGCTTGACGAAGCGGTTAGCCAGCTTGGAGATGTGCACGAGACCGTCCTGGTGCACGCCTACGTCGACGAAGGCGCCAAAGTCGACGACGTTGCGCACCGTGCCCTTGAGCTCCATGCCGGGCTCCAGGTCGTCGATGGAAAGCGCCGAGCGGCTAAAGACCACCTCGGGTGCGTCATCGCGCGGGTCGCGGCCGGGCTTTTTGAGTTCGTTAACGATGTCGATGAGCGTGAGGGTGCCGCAGTCTAGGTCGCTTGCCAGCGCCGAGATGCTGCCCAGGCGGCGCTCGATATCGGGTACGCCGCCACGGCTGAGTTCGCTGGCGGCAACGCCGGCGCGCTCCAGGACGGCCGTGGCCACCTCGTAGCTTTCGGGGTGGACGCTCGTCGCGTCGAGCGGGTTCTTACCGCCGCTGATGCGCAGGAAGCCCGCGGCGTTGAGGTATGCCTTGGGCCCCAACTTGGGGACCTTTTTGAGCTGGCGGCGATCGGTAAAGGCGCCGTTTTCCTCGCGGTACGCCACGATGTTCTTGGCCACGCTCGGCGTGATGCCCGATACGTATCCCAGCAGGCTCGCGCTCGCGGTATTTACGTCGACGCCCACGCGGTTGACGACGTCTTCCACCACGTGACCCAGCGTGCGCGAAAGCTCGGCCTGGTCAAGGTCGTGCTGGTATTGGCCCACGCCGATGGACTGGGGCGGAATCTTGACGAGCTCTGCCAGCGGGTCCTGCAGGCGACGACCCAAGCTCATGGCGCCGCGCACGGTGACATCCAGATCGGGATACTCCTGGCTCGCGAGCTCGGAGGCGGAATACACCGACGCGCCGGCCTCGTTGACGATGGTGTAGCGAAGGCTGGGCGCCTGCTCGGCAATGAACTCCGAGACGACTTCCTCGGTCTCGCGGCTGGCGGTGCCGTTGCCGATGACGATGGTGTTGACGCCGTCCTTCTTGACGAGGCGGGCGAGCTCGCGCTTGGTGCCGGCGACGTCGTGGCGCGGCTTGGTGGGGTAGACCACGCCGTGGTCGAGCAGCTTGCCGGTCTCGTCCATGACGGCGACCTTGCAGCCGGTGCGGTATCCCGGGTCGAGCGCAAGCACGCGGGCGCCGCGGACGGGGCGGGCCGAGAGCAGACCCTCGAGATTCTTGGCAAAGATGTTGATGGCCTCGGTCTGCGCGCGGACGGTGAGCTTGGCGCGGGCCTCGCGCTCCAGCGAGGGGGCCATGAGGCGCTTGTAACCGTCAGCGATGGCGGCGTCAAAGACGGGAGCAAACACGCCCTGACGGCGGGGCCAACGGCTGCCGAGGCGTGCCGTGGCGGCAGCACCGTCGACGTTCACGCGCACGCGGAGCTTGCCCTCGCGCTCACCGCGGTCGATAGCCAGCACGCGGTGGTTGGGTATACGGCGCAGCGGCTCATCATAGCTGTAGTACGGCTCGTAGGGGGTCTTCTCGGTGGGGTCGGTGGCCTCGACGACGATATCGGCGGTGTTTTGCGTAAAAGCGCGCAGGTCGGCGACGTTCTCGGGGTCCTCGGCCACCGTCTCGGCCACGATGTCCGCCGCGCCGGCGAGCGCCTTCTCGGGCGTGTCGAAGCCGGCTTCCTCGTTGACGTAGGCCGCGGCGGCATCGAGTGCGCTGCCCTTGGCCGATGCCTGCATGATGATCATGTTGGCAAGCGGCTCCAGGCCTGCCTCGCGGGCCTTCTGCGCGCGGGTCATGCGCTTTTTGCGGTAGGGCTTGTAGAGGTCCTCGACACGCTGGAGCTGCGTGGCCTCGCGAATCTGCTGCTCGAGCTCGGGCGTGAGCTTGCCCTGGGCGTCGATGAGCAGAATGACGTCCTCTTTGCGCTGTTCAAGATTGCGCAGGTAGGACAGGCGCTCGTCGAGTGCGCGCAGGGCGACGTCGTCCATGCCGCCCGTTGCTTCTTTGCGGTAGCGCGAGATAAAGGGGATGGTGTTGCCCTCGTCGATGAGCTTGACGGCTGCCTCGATGTTGGCGGCCTTAAGGTTGAGCTCGTGGGCGAGCTGGGCGATAAGATCCATGGGACTCCTTGCGTTTAAGGTGCGTTTGCAGCACAGGGCTACCAAGGATACCACCCGCCGCTCCACCAAAGCAGTCAATTTGGGACGGGCAAATCATCCCCAAGGCGCCAAAAAGCCCCGCGGGCAGGAAGGCTGCTCGCGGGGCAAAGAAGAGGGACTTGTTGGTGGCGGACCGAGGGGTCCGGCATGGGGTTTCTGCCGCGGTCGCTCTTAAGGCATTACAGCTCGACGAGCTGGCCGGTCTCGGCGGCCTCCTTGATGGCGTTGAGAAGCGTGAGCGTCTTGACGTTATCGGCGGGGGTCACGACGGGCTCGACCTCGCGGCGAACAACCTTTACAAAGTGCTTGAGCTGCATCTTGTGCGGCAGTGCCGGGTCGACGGCCGGAATCTCCATCTGCAGCGGCTTGTGCCAGTTAGAGGCGCCGTCGTAGGAGAACTGGTGCAGGCGGGGCAGCGACAGGGCGCCCTTAGTGCCGCCGATAAAGTAGGCGTCGGCGTCGAAGGGGCGGTACTGCGGATCCTCGCGAGCGGTTGCCTCCCAGTTCCAGGGGCTGGCGGTGGCGTCGGAGATGGTCATGCTTGCGAGCGCGCCATCGGCAAAACGGACGTTGACCACGGCGGAGTCCTCGGTCTCAAAACCGCGGGCGGCGCTGGACTGCATACCCTGGACGGCAACGGGCTCGCCCAGCAGGTAGCGGAGCAGGTCGACGTCGTGCACCAGGTTGACCAGGATCGGGCCGGCACCCTTCTTGCGGCGCCACTCGACATCGAAATACTCGTCATTCTTATAGATCATGTAGTGGAAGCTCGACACGGTGAGCTTGCCCAGCTCGCCGGACTCGATGATCTCCTTGGCCTTGTTGACGAAGGGGTTGTGGCGACGGTGCTGACCCACGAGCACGGGCACGCCGGCGGTTTCGGCCTCGGCGGCGAAGGCCTGGGCATCCTCGAGGTCGTTGGAGATCGGCTTTTCGACCAGCGGCACGATGTTGCGCTTCACGGCCTCGCGGGCAACGCCCAGGTGCAGGTCGTTGGGGGTGGCGATGATGACGGCCTCGGGCTTGACCTCGTCCATCATCTGGGCGGGATCGGTAAAGAACGGCACGCCGGCGGCCTCGGCCGTGGCGCGGGCGCCCTCAAAGGCGTCGGCGATGGCGACGAGCTCGGCCTCGGGCTCCTCGGTGACAAAGCGGATGTGGTTGCGGCCCATGGCGCCGGCACCGATAACGGCAATGCGGACGGGGTTGAGCTCAGGCATTTCGACTCCTTAATACTGGTGACCAGTGGAATGCGACAAAGGGGCTGTCCCTTTGTCGCATCGGTAAAACTAGGCGGACTTCTTCTTGCTGTCGGAGACCATCATGTAGACGGTGAGCACGACGGCGATGGCGGCGATCACAATAGCGCCGTAGAAGGACTGCTGGTAGGCGGCGCTGCCGGCCTCGGCGTGATACAGCACGGCGGTGATGGGCTGGCTGATCCAGGTGGAAGCGGCGTAGCCCAAAAACATGATGCCGTAGTTGACGCCGATGTTGCTGGTGCCGAAGGCGCCACCGGTGAGCGGCGGGTAGATGACGAGCAGGGCGCCAAAGCTAAAGCCGAGCAGGGCGAGCGCCACAAAGAACATGCCCTGCGTAAAGCTCATCGACATGATGACGAGTGCGACGATGGTGACGACAAGGCTGATGAGCAGCGACTTATAGGCGCCGAGCTTGTCGATGATCTGGCCAAAGGACAGACGGCCAACCAGGTTGGCGCAGGTGTTGACGGAGACCACCACACCGCCGAGGGCGACGGCCGCGGCGCTCGTGGGGTCGGCGAAGAGCTGGACGGCGGCGATGGAGGCAACCTTGCCCACGAGCAGGGTGCCCGCGGTGGCGGCAAAGGCGAAGGTGACGATGAGGACCCAGAAGCGCGGGGTCTTGACCATCTCGCCCGGGGTGAGGTCGCCGAAGGTGCCGGCATGCGCGCCGCCCTTGGGGGCCTCGAAGCCCTCGGGCAGCCAACCGGCCTCGGGGGCCTTCAGGAACAGGGCGGAGGCGGCGATCATCACAAAGAAGATGACGCCGAGCGCCTTAAGGGCGCCAAAGATGCCCAGGCTCGGGATGAGCAGCGAGGCGAGCACTGGGGACAGCACGGCGGGGCCGGCGGTTGAAGCGGCCAGGGTGATGCCGGAGGCGAGGCCCTTCTTGTCGATGAACCACTTTTGGCCGGTGGTGAGCGCCGGGTTGTAGCCCAGGCCGTTGCCGATGGCGGCGACGAGCGAGAACCACAGGTAGAACTGCCACGGCTCGGTGACGGTGCCGGACATGAACCAGCCCACGCCGTAGCACACGGCGGCGGCGATCACGACGTTGCGCGGGCCGATCTTATCGGAGATGCGGCCGGCGAAGATGCCCGTCACAGCCATGATGGTCTGAAAGACCGGGAAGGCCCAGGTAAGAGCGCTGGACCACTCGGGGTAGACGGCGAGCAGGTTCTTGCTCACGACGGAATACAGCGCGATGGAGCTGATGAAGAACATGGTGACGCACGCGGCGGAAAGCACGACGGCGCGACCCTTGTTGGAGTTGGTGGAAGCCATTGGACTCTTTCTAATCGATGCGGGGGAGGAGCGGGCGTGTCCGCGGGCCTCCCTGTTAGGTTGGTTTACTGGTCAGTCGGCTTGGCGACGCCGGACTCATCGGACCAGAGCTCGACGCCCTTGTTCTTAAGGTAGTTGTCGGCATATGCGCGACGGCCGCCGGACTTGGCGGTGAGGTCGCCCATCATGTTGGAGAAGCCGCCGTCGACCTTGATGGCGTCGCCGGTGGTAAAGTCCGAACGCTTGGACGCCAGGAACATGACGGCGTTGGCGATATCGCTGACCTCGCCGATGCGACGCGTGGCGATCAGACGGCTGCGGCTCTTCTCGACCTCGGGGTCGGCGTAAAAGCTTGCCGACATGGGGGTTTTGACAAAGCAGGGCTCGACGCAGTTGGAGCGGACGCCGTAGGGGCCCCACTCGGCGGCGAGCATCTTGGACATCATGTTGACGCCGGCCTTAGTGGAGCTGTACACACCCGAGAACGTCTCGGGGGAGTGGCTGGCAACGGTCGAGATGTGCACCAGGCGACCCTGGCCGGCCTTGATCATTTCGCGACCAAAGCGCTGCGAGGTGATGAAGTAACCGGTGAGGTTGACGTTGAGCACCTGCTCCCAGTCGCTCAGCGGCAGGTCCTCCATGGCGGCGAAGCGCAGGATGCCGGCGGTGTTGACGAGAACGTCGACGCGGCCGAAGTCGGCGATGGTGGCATCGACGGCGGCCTGAACCTCAGCCTCGTCGGTGGCGTTCATCTTGTAGCCCTCGGCGTGGATGCCAAACTCGGCGGCGAGGTCGGCGGCTGCGGCCTTGACCTTTTCCTCGTCTAGATCGAGCAGGACGACGTTGGCGCCGTTGCGGGCGAACTCGCGGCAAATCTCGACGCCCATACCGCCGAGTGCGCCAGTCACGGCGCAGACATCGCCTTCGAGCTTGAGCCAATTGCTCATAGGAACTTCCCTTCTTGTGCCTCCCGGTGGGTCGCTCCCATTAATCGACCCACGTGGTTTTCGCTGGTTATCGTATGCTTTGCATTTGCGCAGGTGAATTGCATATTTGTTAGAATGGCGTTAACCGTAGGTTTACACCGTGCGATGCAGTTTTTCTCAATTAAGCGCGTGACCTGCGAAAACAACCCCCTGTGGCGCCATGTGGCCACGGGTGCGAAAACGGGAGATTGACGTGTACGATCGACGACTTGAGGCCATATCGGCCGCCGCGGAGCTGGGAAGCTTCTCGCGTGCGGCGGCAAAATTGCGCGTGTCGACCCCGGCGCTCGTCAAGCAGGTGTCGGGTTTCGAGGCCGAGTTCGGCATCACACTGTTCGAACGCTCGCACTCGGGCGTCAAGGTGACACCGGCCGGCGCGTTACTGGTAGACGACGCGCGCTCGATTATGCGCCAGTCCGAGGATGCCCTTCGCCGTGCCCGACGCGCGGCGGGCGATGGCGGCGCGGTGCGCCTGGGCGTGTCGATGATGTGCCCGGGGCGCCAAACGCTGTCGATGTGGTCGGGCATCCACGATCTGGAACCGTCGCTGCGATTTGAGATCGTGCCGGTAAGCGACCTCTACGACGAGCGCGAATCCGTCATGCGTAGCCTCGGTCGAGAGGTGGATGTGGTGCAGTCGAGTTTTTCGACCCCGCGCTGGGGCGATGCCTGCCAAAAGCTCCGCATTGTCGACGTGCCGTTTTATATTGACCTGCCGCGCACGAGCCCACTGGCGCGCAAGACACGCATTACGGTCGCCGACTTGGAGGGTATGCGTCTGCGCGTGCTGCGCCACGGCAACGACGCCATGGACAGCCTGCGCATCGACCTTTTGGCCGACGGCGGCGTGGACGTGATCGATGTGGATAGCTTCGACTTTGCGCTCTTTAACGAAGCCGAGGAAAAGGGCGACGCGGTGCTCACCTGTGGAGCGTGGTCGGGGGTGCACCCGGCCTTTGTGGGCGTGCCGTTCCTGTGCGGCCGCGAGGTACCGGTCTTTTTGCACTATCCGCTCGAGCCCACCCTCCAAGTCCAAAAATTCGTCAACGCCATGGCACAACTTCTCAAATAGCCAAAAGAGTCCCGTCCCAAATTAGCTACCCTTTGCTACGGGTTTAGCGGTCCTCGCGTTGCGGCCCGGCTGCCTCGGCTGTCTTTACGCGGTTCTTGTCGATGTACATGTTTTTGTCGGCCTGAGAAAAGAGCTCACGCATCATAGGCGGTTCATCAAAATCACTGGAAAGCGCGTAGCCCACCGCATAGCTGATAGGCATGTCGGGGTGAGCCCCGGAATACTCGTTCACGTTCGCACGAACCCGAGCGAGACAGGATTCCACAGCGGCTCGGTCGGCATCCCACAGCACCGCGATAAGCTCATCGCCGCCGTCGCGACCCACAAAGCAGGTCTCGGACGCCACACTTCCCAGTTGTTGGGCAAAAGAGCGAATGTATTCATCGCCCTTCTCATGGCCGAAGTTGTTATTGACCATATGCAGATTGTTAAGATCGAAGACGCACAGCGCAACGGGCGCCTCCGCGGAGACAGGCTGCTCCTGCCCCAAGATCTCCTCGCACTTATTCTTATTGGGCAGTCCTGTGGCTTCGTCGAGATAGACTTTGCTCTGCAGCTCGCGGTTGAGCGCGGCAGTGCGCACCGCGCGAACAAGTTCGACCGCAAAGGTCGCCACCAAGCCCACGATGTCGATGATCACCAAGCCCTCGAGATAGTTGAGCGCCGACGCCTTCTCCTGAGAGTAGTCCTCTGCGAGTCGCGTAGCATCGTCGCAAATGCCAAAGAACTCCTCGCTCATGGAGATGATGTCGGTGCTCTCGTAGCCGACTTCGCGCACGCGGCTAATCTCGGCGCAAAGCTCATCATAATAATTTGCAAGCTCGGTCATCTTTGCCTGATACTCATCGTCGTCGAGACGGACGAGGTTGAGGTCGTCACTTCCGTAACGCAAGCCGTTGATGTATGAATCCACGGCTTTGAGCAGGTCATCTTGAGGCTGGCCCGCGTCCTCGAGCTTAACGATTCGCTGCGTGGTGCCGCGCACCAGGCCGGCGTAGTTGACCACACGCGCCGTGCCCTGGATATCGGAGACGAGCAGCATGACATTGATGAAGAAGAAGATGAGAACTGCCGTGAGCACCATCATGAGCAGGCGCACCGCCTGGCTGGCCTTCTTGGCGACAGAAGTATTCACAAGTTCACTTCCCTAAATGACAAAAGAACAGGTAGCACGCAGTGTGCTGAAATTCATGGGTGGTTAACTCTACCATATGGGCCAGCAGCCTTAAACTGCAGCAGACGCTCGTCCAAATTGGCGTGACGCTTGCCTTGTTGTTCTTGACCTGGCCGCGCTATCGGACATGCTTCTGGTCTTGGATCACCATGGGACAGCTCATCCCGTTTTGTGCGTACAGAGTGGGATGCGGGGGACCAAAGGTGCCGTTAGGGGAAACCACATCCCGGTTTATGCCTTGAAATGGGATGCCGTTTCCCGGAGGGGGCCAGCGGGAAACGGCATCCCATTCTGAGCCCGAAAAGTGGGATACGGTTTCCGGCTGGCATGAAAAAAGCCCCCACAGCTCATATGAACTGCGGGGGCTTATGCGTTGCGGTGCATTGTGTTTGGGTCGTTGAGATGAGTCGATTTGCCCCGAAAGAGGAGGGCATTGACCTTAGGGTCATGCCCGACGAATGAGCGGCAAATCGGCCATCTCGGCGGGCCGAACTACTCCAGCTCAAACGCTCCGGTGTAGAGCTGGTAGTAATACCCGCGCTTGGCGATCAGCTCATCGTGGTTGCCGCGCTCGATAATGCGGCCGTGGTCCAGACAGATGATCGCGTCGGAGTTGCGCACGGTGGACAGGCGGTGCGCGATGACAAACGTCGTGCGGCCTTCCATGAGCTTATCCATGCCCGCCTGCACGATGGCCTCGGTGCGGGTGTCGATGCTCGACGTGGCCTCGTCCAGAATCATTGCCGGCGGATCGGCGACGGCGGCGCGTGCAATCGAGATCAGCTGGCGCTGGCCCTGCGACAGCTGCGCGCCGTTGCCGGTGAGCATGGTGTCGTAGCCGTCGGGCAGGCGGGTGATAAAGTCGTCCGCGCCCGCGAGCTTGGCCGCCGCGATGCACTCCTCGTCGGTAGCGTCCAGGTTGCCGTAGCGGATGTTATCCATCACAGTGCCGGTGAACAGGTTCACGTCCTGTAGCACGACGCCCAGCGAGCGGCGCAGGTCGGCCTTGCGGATCTTGTTGACGTTGATGCCGTCGTAGCGGATCTTGCCGTCGGCGATGTCGTAGAAGCGGTTGATGAGGTTGGTGATGGTCGTCTTACCGGCACCGGTGGCGCCGACAAACGCGACCTTCTGGCCCGGCTTGGCAAACACGGACACGCCGTGCAGCACCTCGTGGTCGGGCGTGTAGCCAAAGTCGACGTTGTCCATGACCAGGTCGCCGCGCAGCGGCACGTACTCGATCTCGCCGGTTGCGCGGTGCGGATGTTTCCACGCCCACATGCCGGTGTGGTGGTCGGCCTCCTCGAGCTGCCAGGTGTCGGGGTTCACCTGAGCGTTGACGAGCGTCACATAGCCTTCGTCGGCTTCGGGCTCCTCGTCGATGAGCTCAAAGATACGGTCGGCGCCGGCGAGGCCCATGACCACGGCGTTGATCTGCTGCGAGATCTGGCCGATCTGTCCGCAGAACTGCTTGGTCATGTTGAGGAACGGCACCACGACGGCGATGGACAGTGCCATGCCCGAGATGCTCAGGTTGGGCACGCCCAGCGCCAGGAAAATGCCGCCTGCCAGTGCGACCAGCACGTAGAGCAGGTTTCCCAGGTTCATAAGGATGGGCATGAGGATGTTGGCGTACATGTTGGCCTTCTGCGAGACCTCGAAGAGCTTTTCGTTGCGCTCGTCAAAATCGGCTTCGGCGGCAGACTCATGGCAGAATGCCTTGACGACCTTCTGGCCGTTCATGACTTCCTCGATGTGGCCCTCGACCACGCCGAGCTCGGCCTGCTGCGCAATAAAGAAGCGCGCGGAGTTGGAGCCGAGCAGCTTGGTCATAAAGGTCATAAAGGCGACGCCTGCCACAATGACCAGGCACATCCAAACGCTGTAGTACAGCATGATAAAGAACACCGTGACGATGATGATGATCGTCATGAGCAGGTTGGGCAGCGACTGGCTGATCATCTGACGCAGCGTGTCGATGTCGTTGGTGTAGTGGCTCATGATATCGCCGCGCTGGTGCGTGTCGAAGTAGCGGATCGGCAGGTCCTGCATGCGGTTGAACATCATCTCGCGCAGCTTCTCCAGCGAGCCCTGCGTGACGATAGCCATGGCGCGGTTCCAGAAGAGCGAGGACAGGACGCCGACGCCGTAGATGCAGGCGAGGGTGGTCACGAGCTGTGCGATCTTGGGCTGCGCGGCTTCCCAATCGCCCGACTGCCACGATTCGCCAATAATTTGCAGGGCGCTCTGCAGGAAGGTCGCGCCGATGGAGTTGATGATGGCGCAGAGCACCACGCCGGCGACGACGAGGGGCAAAAGCACGGGATAGAAGCCAAAGAGCGTCTTGATGAGGCGCGACATGGTGCCGCCCTTGCGGTTGAGCGCGCGCTCGGCGGTCGTTGCCTTACTCATGTGCCTCGCCTCCTTCCTGAGTCTGAGCTTGCGTTGCGGATGCCTCGGTGTCGGCCTCGACGGCCCCTTCGCCCTCGGCGCTCATCTTGTTTTGCGAGGTAAAGGTCTCGCGGTAGATCTCGCTCGTCTTAAGCAGCTCGTCATGGTTGCCGATCTGCGCGATTCGGCCGCCCTCCATGACGATGATGCGGTCTGCGTCCTGTACGGAGCTGATGCGCTGGGCGATGATGAGCTTGGTCGTGTTGGGCAGATAGCTTGCCAGCCCTGCGCGAATTTTTGCGTCGGTCTTGGTGTCGACGGCGCTGGTGGAGTCGTCCAGGATCAAGATCTTGGGGCGACGCAGCAGGGCGCGTGCAATGCACAGGCGCTGCTTCTGACCGCCCGAAACATTAGAGCCGCCCTGTTCGATCCAGGTGTCGTAGCCCTTGGGAAAACCGTCGACAAACTCGTCGGCGCAGGCCAGATGCGCCGCCTCGCGGACTTCCTCGTCGGTGGCGTTCGGGTCGCCCCAACGCAGGTTCTCGGCGATGGTGCCGCTAAACAGCACGTTTTTCTGTAGCACCATGGCGACCTGGTGACGCAGCGCGTCCAGGTCGTAGTCGCGCACGTCCACGCCGCCCACGCGCACAGCGCCTTCGGTGGTGTCGTACAGGCGGGCGATGAGGTTAACGAGCGTGGACTTGGCCGAGCCGGTGCCGCCGATGATGCCGATGGTCTCGCCGCTCGTAATGTGCAGGTCGATATCGTCGAGCGCCTGGCGCTTCGCATGCTTGGAATACTTAAAACTCACGTGGTCAAAGTCGATGGAACCGTCGGCAACCTCGAGCACGGGCTCGGCGGGATCGGCGATCGTGGGCTCGGCGGCCAGCACCTCGGTGATGCGGTGCGCCGATTCGTCGGCCATGGTCACCATGACAAAGATCATCGACAGCTGCATCAGGCTCATGAGAATCTGGAAACCATAGGTAAAGGTCGAGGAGAGCTGGCCCACGTCGAACAGCGTGCCCTGGCTCGTGATGATGAGCTTGGAGCCCAGGTAGATGATGACGACAAACGCGCCGTTGACGCAGATGTTCATCATGGGGTTGTTAAAGGCGAGCAGCTTCTCGGCGCGGGTGAAGTCCATCTGGACGTCGTGCGCGGCGGTGGCGAACTTCTCCTTCTCAAAGTCTTCGCGCACGTAGCTCTTGACCACGCGCATGCCGGTGACGTTTTCCTCGACGGACTCGTTAAGGGCGTCGTACTTGTGGAACACGCGCGAGAAGATGGGGCGTACCTTAAAGATGATAAAGAACAGGCCAAAGCCCAGCAGCGGAATGATGACCAGGTAGACCATGGCGACGCTGCCGCCCATGATAAATGCCATGGTAAAGGCGAAGATCAAGACCAGCGGCGCGCGCACGGCGATACGGATGATCATCATAAAGGCCTGTTGAACGTTGTTGATGTCAGTGGTCAGACGCGTGACGAGCGAGGAGCTCGAGAACTCATCGATGTTGGCAAAGCTGAACGTCTGGATCTTGTAGAACAGGTCGTGACGCAGGTTCTTGGCAAAGCCGCAACTCGCATGGCTGCAGGTGACGCCGGCAGCGGCGCCAAAAGCAAGCGACGTCAGCGCGATGAGCACCAAAAAGCCTGCGGTGGGAAGCATCTCGGCTACGGTGGCGCCGTCTTTGATGGCGTCGATCAGGTTGGCGGTGATAAATGGAATCAGCATTTCGCAGAGCACCTCGCCAAGCACGAGCAGCGGCGTGGCAACGGTGACTTTCATATAGTCGCGGATGCTGCCCATGAGGGTTTTAATCATCCAGTTCCTCCCAGGTTACACGGATTTTATCGAGCATTTCGGCGAGGTCTTCGCGCTCGTCGTGGGTGAGGGCACTAAAGGCCCGCTCTCTAAAGCGGATGCGGGCCGCCTGGTCGATGCGGGCGTTTTCTCGGCCGGTTTCGGTCAGGCGAATGGTGAGTTGCCGTCGATCTTTGGGGTTACGGCTGCGCTCAATGAGGCCGTTGACCTCGAGCTTGGACAGGATCTCGGAAAGCGACCCCGGCTTGAGGTCAAAGTGCATGCCGAGTTCCTGCTGCGACATCTCGCCGCCGGGCTGCTTGGCCAGCAGGCAAATGATGGGCGCCTTGCCGGACACGCCTCCGCCATGAAAATGCATGTAATGGCCGCAAAAACCCAGGCCGCTCAGGATGCGCTTGGCAAGCTTGTCTTCCGAGCTAACCGCTTCGGGTACATCCGCCGGCTGTGACGGGTCGCCGCCGGGCTCGTGCGAACAAAGGTTAAGAAGTTCATCGCACATGAATTAGTGTTGCTCCTTTCTTTAGTTAGGTAGTGGAATTGTTTTGTGCCTAACCAATCTAGGAGCATGAGAAATGAATGTCAAGGTACCAAACTAGTGGTTACGCGGTTTTACCAAACCGCGTAACGGCTCGACGCTGCAAGCGTTCCTAAGCGGCAATCTGTGATTCCGCCACGGTCCGCTTTGGTGCATGTGATCCCTTGGGGACGGAGGAAAAGGGATCATTTTCCGTAACCTTTCCGCAACAATTTACCCTTCGCGCTGCTCGACTCCGCTCACAACGTCCCCTGCGCTACACTTAGTCGCACTGTGGCGCTGCTGTGCCGCGCCCGAACTAAGGGGGGACTCTCATGAAGAACACTCAGCTGCTGCTGATCAACGATATGTGCGGCTACGGCAAGGTCGCGCTTTCCGCCATGCTGCCGGTGCTGTCGCACATGGGCTACCGTATCCATAACCTGCCGACGGCGCTCGTTTCCGATACGCTCAACTACCCCAAGTTCTACATCCACGACACCACCGAGTACGTGCGTCAAAGCCTCGCTATCTGGGAGGAGCTCGGCTTTGAGTTCGACGCCATCTCGACCGGCTTTATCGTGACCGAGGAAGAGACGCGTATCATCTCGGACTTTTGCCACCGCCGCGCGCAAAAGGGCACCAAGGTGTTCGTCGATCCCATCATGGGCGACAACGGCAAGCTCTATGCGGGCGTGCCCGAGTCCACGATTGGCCTTATGCGGCATCTGCTGGAGTGCGCAGACTACGCGGTGCCCAACTATACCGAGGCATGCCTGCTCACCGATACGCCTATCGCCGAGCAACTCACGCCCGACGAGGCCCGCGCCCTTGTGGACGCCGTGCGCGAGCTGGGTGCCAAGTCGGTGGTCATTACGAGCGCCGTGGTCAATGGCACGAACGCGGTTATCGGTTACGACCATGTGGCGGGGGAGTACTTCACGATTCCCTTTGAGCTCATTCCGGTCTATTTCCCGGGCACGGGCGACACGTTCTCGGCGGTGCTCGTCGGCCGCGTTATGGCCGGTTGGAGCCTGCAGCGCGCGACGTCCGATGCCATGCGCGTGGTGGCTGAGCTTATCGAGCGCAATGCCGACCAAGAGGACAAGTCGGCTGGCCTTCCCATCGAGGCCTGCCTGGATGTGATTGACCATGAGTAATGCTGGCGAGGGCGGCGCCAAGCCTGCGGGCGAGAACAAGCCGCTCGGCGCGCCGCGGGGCAAGCGTCCGCGCATCCGCGTGAGCTGCGTGGACCAGCTGGGTGCGTGCCGCTGCCACCATGGTCACAAGCCGGGCGACGTTTTTGACTTCGACCGAGACCGCGGCAAGATGTGTGCCATGGCCTGCCATGTGGGCTTTCCCTATATCGATATCCTGCGCTATGGCGGAACCGTGCCTGGCAACGAGCCCGGTACGGCAAAGTTCTGCTGCCCCGAGGTCGATACGCTGAACGTCTGGCTTGCCGAGATCGTCGACGAGTAGTCGAGCGCAATGTGACAAAGGGACAGTCCCTTTGTCACATTCGCCGGGGCTGCCCCTTCTTTTTGCTTATAATCCTAAATCTCTGCATTTCATCCGATTTTAGGTTCTAAAAATCCTACATTTCATCGATAATTAAGCGCATAAAACTTTGCATTTCATTTGATGACACTGAGGGGAGAGCCTATGCTGCGCAGGAAAATAGCGGCAGAGCTGGAGCGTTGGCTGAAGTCTGCCGAGCAAAAGGCCTTATTCATCACGGGTTCTCGCCAGATCGGCAAAAGCTATTCGATTCGCGCATTTGGCAAAGCCAGCCATGCAACCTACATCGAGCTCAATCTCATGGAAAATCGCCAGGCAAAAGATGCTCTTCTCGAGGCGCGGAATGCCGATGATTTCATCAGCAGGGTGACGCTTCTTTCGGGAAAGTCGATTGCACCAGGCAAAACGCTCGTGTTTATCGATGAGGTCCAAGAGGCCCCCGACATCATGACGATGGCAAAGTTCCTTGTAGAGGACGGGAGGTGCCGCTGGGCGTTTTCGGGGTCAATGCTCGGGACCCAGTTCAAGGGCGTCAGGTCCTATCCCGTGGGGTATGTCCACGAGCTTAGGATGTTCCCGCTCGATTTTGAGGAGTTTTGCTGGGCAACCGGGGTGAGCGAGGGGGCTCGCCAAACGATACGTGACGCGTGTATCAGCGAGAGGCCCATTCCTGATTACATTCATGACGCGATGATGGCAAACTTCAGGACCTATACCGTTGTCGGCGGAATGCCGGAGGTCGTGCAGCGTTTCCTTGACACGCAGGGCGACCTTGCCTCTGTTCGTCAGCTGCAGTCAGAGCTCAACGAACAGTACCGGCGGGATATCTCCAAGTATGCAAGCGGGCGAGCCCTGCAGGTGCAGAGCATCTACGATCAGCTCCCTATTATGCTCGAGGGCGAAAACAAGCGCTTCGTGCTCAATTCCATTGACCCCAAGGCTCACTACGAGAAGTATCAGCGAGATTTTGTATGGCTTGTCGATGCCGGCGTTGCTCTCAAAGCCGATATCGTAACCGAGCCAAAATCGCCCCTGCTCAAGACGGCACGGCCATCGCAGTTCAAGCTATATCAATCGGATACGGGCATGTTGATGGCGCGCTACCCCGTTGGAGTCGCCCAAGCGGCGTATCTTGATAGCAAAGAGCCCAATCTGGGCGGCATTTACGAAAACGTGGTGGCCCAGCAGCTAGCTGCCCAAAATCGCCAGCTTTACTACTATCAGACAAAAAAGCGCGGCGAAGTGGACTTTGTGGTCGATGGACCGGATGGGACGGCTGTTCCGATCGAGGTTAAATCGGGCTCCTATTACCACGCGCACGCTGCGCTCGGTCATGTGCTTGATACGGCTGAATATGGCGTAAGGCTCGGGATTGTTTTCTCGAGAGGCAACGTTGAGCGCAACGGAGCGGTTCTCTATTTGCCGCTATATGCGACCTGGGCCCTTTCGGATGTTTTGGGCGACTCCTGCGCCGAGGGGATAAAGCTGGAGGTCAAGCCGGTCTAGGGCCAGTCCCGGATGTGGCAAAGGGGCAGTCCCTTTGTCACATTCATGAGCGTGGATTTTCTCCCGTTTAGAGCGCACTCGAGCGCTCAAAGTGGGAGAAAATCCACGCTCGTTTTATGCCGATGGCGTGGCACGTGCGTCCGCGTGCTCGCTTGCCTATAACTGCTCGAGCATGGCCGTGCAGCCGGCGAGCACATCGCGGTAGGTGGCATCGAAGTTGCCGGTGTACCAGGGATCGGCCACGTCGCCGGGGCGATCGGTCCAATCGAGCAGGCGCGAGATCTTGCCGTCGGGGTCGTCGCCAAAGATGCGGTACAGGCCGCGGGCGTTTTCGTCGTCCATATAGACAATGTGGTCCCAGTCGCCATACTCCGCGCGTCGCACCTGGCGCGCGCGATGTGCGACGACGGGAATCCCGACCTCGCGCAGCTTGGCGAGCGTGCCATGGTGCGGCGGGTTGCCAATCTCCTCGGTCGAGGTCGCCGCGGAATCAATGACAAACTCGCCCTCGCGCCCAGCGCGGCGCACGAGCTCGGCAAACACCGACTCAGCCATCGTCGAGCGACAGATGTTGCCATGGCAGATAAACAGTATGCGTTGCATGAGCGGTTTCCTTTCTAGGCGGTCGTGCAGGGCTTACAGACTGCTCTTGAGGCAGTTTGCTCCAATAAAGCCCGCTGCGTACAAGGGGAGGTGGCGTAGCTCGCGCCCGTCATCGGTTTCGCTGCGGAAAAAATTGTTCTCGGACAAAATGTAGGCATATGGCGATCGGGCTTTGTCCATGAACGACCCGAGGGTTCTCGCGCGCACGTTGCGTGCGGACTTTACCTCGACGGGCACGATTTCCATACGGTCGGTCTGAAGTAGAAAATCGAGCTCGCCGGTCGTCTTCCAAGACGACGGCGGCACCCAGTAATACGTCTGCAAGCTGTTGCCCGAAAATGCTTGCATGACCGAGTTTTCCGCCAGGGCGCCTCGGAAGTCGGAAGATAGCGCTATGGCGGAATCTTCTTTGAGGTCGAGCCAGAGCCTCGGGTTGATGCCGAGTTTGTAGAACATGAGGCCGGTATCGAGAAGATAGACCTTAAAGAAACTTCCATCTTCGTCGTCGAAGGGAACGAGGGGAGGCTCGATGCCTTCGGTCAGGTTGTTGACCGATATGATACCGGCGCCTTCGAGCCAGTCGAGCGGCTCGATAAGCTTGGCGCGACGGCCTCCGCGTTCGACCTCGGAGTACTTGAATTTTTTTGTGGACGATCTCAGCAGCTGGGACGGAATGGAGCGCCAGACCTTGCGTGCCGCCACGCCGCTGATCCCGTTTTCGGGGTCGGTCATATCGGCGGTATAGGTCTCGTTGATTTCGCGCTGCTCGACGCGCGCATCCTCGATGGATAACGTCTTGCGATATGCGTTGACGGCGGCGGGCATGCCGCCCACGATCTGGTATCGATGAAACAGGCTGAGCGCGGCTTGGTGCGCGGCGTAGGTCTCGAGCGTGCCGGCGTGGGTACGAATGGCATCGGCCATCTGCTCCTCATCGAGCGCCCAGAGAAACTCCTCGAACGACATAGGATGCATGGTCTCTTGACGAACGCCGCTGGGAAAAGGCAGCTTACGTTTGCGCGTGGCGACGCCGAGCTGACTGCCGGTCGCGCATATGCGCCAGCCCGAACCCGAAAAAAAGCGAAGCGAGTTGAGCGCCCGTTCGCAGAGCTGCACCTCGTCAAACAGGATGAAGGTGGTTTCTTTGCGAATGGGGGCGCGTTTATAGTCTGAAATCCGCGCCACGATGGTGTCAACGTCGTCGGTGGGACAATCGAACAGCGGAGCGATCAGCTCAAGATCGGTCTGAAAGTCGAGTTTGACAAACGCATCGCCGGCGATTCGCCTGCCGATTTCCTCGGCAGCGTACGTTTTGCCTACGCGTCGCGCACCACGGATGAGGAGGGGGCGTGAGGCGTCCTTTGTCGCCCATGATTCGATAACGGACTCGATTGATCTGCGCATGGGGCCGCCTTTCCAATTTCGTGTACTTCAGATACATAGTTTAGTACGATTTCATGTACTTGAAATACACGAAATAATAGAAAAGCGTGTATCTCAAATACACGAAATTGCACTGCTGAAGCTTCCAGGCGGATAAACATACTCATATTGGGCGGTTTTCACCGGTTACTCGCCACCTTGGGCTATGTTTGCCCCTATGCCCGTATTGAGGGCCGTGCTGATTGACGACGGCGCTCCCAGCGAGCCAGCTTAATCGTCACCAGCGTGAGGGCCCAGGCCACAAGCGAGAACGCGGCGCCCACTGCGCCCACGTACGCAATGCCAACGCTGCTTACCACGGCGCCGCCCACTGCGGTGCCAAACGAGATGCCGACGTTAAACGCCATGGGCTCAACCGAACTTGCGAGTACCATCGACTTGGGATGGCGGCTGCGTGCCACGTCCATAAAGTGCGTGATGCATGAGACCGAGAACAGGTACATGAGCATCGCCAGGCTAAAGACAAAGACCAGCGCGAGCGGCATGGCGGCGCCCACGGCAAACAGCCCGAGCAGTGCCGCCGCCTGCAGCACAAACGTAACCAGCAGCGCCTTCATGCCAAAACGCGCATCGATCCATCCGCCCAGGATGTTCGAGATCAGGCAGAACACGCCATAGGCCATAAGTGTGGTGCTCGCCTGAACGGTATCCATGCCCAGCACCTGCTCCAGATAAGGCGTCACGTAGCCGTAGAATACGTAGACCGAGCCCACGCCAAACAAAAAGATGAGCATGCCGGTGATGATGCTCGGCTCGCGCAGAAGCCCCGCCTGCTCGCGGAAGGTGGCGGGCTCATCGGTCTGACCGGCGCGCGGCATAAACGCCACGAGCGCTCCGCAGATTAGAACGGCAAAGGTAAGCGTGCCGTACATGGCTACGTGCCAGTCGAGCGTGTCGGCCACAAACTTGCCGATTGAAGTGACAAAGACCATTGCCACGGAAAACGCACCATATACCACCGAGATGGCAAGCGAAGTTTGCTGCGGGGACAGCAGCTCGGGGATGTACGTCACACCCACGGCGAGCAGTGCGCCCGAGACGGAGCCCAGGACAATGCGCGAGATAAACAGCACCTGGAAGTTGGGCGCCAACGCCATGACCAGGTTGCCGAGCACAAAGACGATGCTGTAACACACGAGCAGCTGGTAGCGGCGGAATCGCCCCGTGCTGAGCGCAAGCACCGGCGTCGCGATGGCGTAGACGAGCGCAAACACGCTAATAAGTTGGCCTGCGGTGGCAAGCGATACGCCGAGTTCCGTCGCTAGGTCGCTTTCGATGCCGATGACCACGAACTCGGAGCAGCCGAGCGAGAATCCCAACAGCACGAGCAGCGCCAGGCAAAGATTGGTGCGCGCGGGGGAGAGCGCGGCGGCGGTTGACTTACTGTTTGGCGTGGTTGCGGCGGTCAAGGTTGTCACTCCAATGTCGCGTGAATAAGCGGGATTCAATCCCTGCAACTCTAACAGAATGTGACAAAGGGACAGTCTCTTTGTCACATGGAGAGCTTGCCTGTATAGTCGCAATACAGGTGAAGATGGTCTCGGGTACATTGCGGGCGACAGGAGATCCCATGGGTATGCACACGACAAAGGTTGCAGTGGGCGAGGGCAAGTTTGCGCTCGAGGCCCAGCTGACGGTGACGCCGCGAGGCATGGCGGTGTACGCCTGCTCGCCGGAGTATGCGCACCTGGGCGCCACGGCGCAGGCCATTCCGCGCCCCGAGCCCGGCCGTACGGCGACGGTGAGCATCCTGGCCGTTCCGTGCCATCGAGACGAGATTCCGGCGCACGATATCGCAGCGGCGCTGGCCACGCGCTTTGACGTGCCGGTCGTTGCAAGCACCGGTTTTCATGTTGAGCAGGCGAGCGGGGACGACCTGCAGCGCGTGCTCGACACCACCAAGGAGCTCATCGCCGCGCTCGAGGAGGCCGCCGCGCGCATCCTGCGCGCCGGCTGGGATGAGGGCGGCGCAGGCGCCGAGGTTGTGGGGGTCGATGCCGCGACCGGCGAGGCGCTTGGCCCCGTCGACCGCATTGAGGCCCATACCGGCGAGGGCATTTTGCATCAAGCATTTCTGACGCTTTTGGTCGAGGGCCGGGGCGAAGACGCGCGCCTGCTGCTCTGTCGCCGCAGTCCGCTCAAGCGACTGTGGGGCGGGGTGCTGGCCGATAGCTGTGCCGGCCATCCGTTCCCCGGGGAAGACGTCGCGGCCGCCGCGGCGCGCCGCATCAACGAAGAGCTCGGCATTACGCGCGAGCCCGATCAGCTCGAGCACCTCGGACACGTGGTGTACCGCGAGGATCACGGCGACGGCCGCTGCGAGTGCGAGTGGTGCGAGGTCTACCTTGCCCATGTTGAGCCGGGCGAGCTGCATATCAACCAAGAGGAGATCTCGGAGGTGCGCCGCGTGGCCCCGTCCGAGCTCGACGGCTACCTGCAGGGTCATCCCGAGCAGCTGGCCCCCTGGCTCCGCGAGGCCCTCAGCGACCCATCCATCCGTACGGCCCTCGCTATGTAAAAAGACAGTCCCTTTGTCACATCCAAACCGTCACAACATTCGATGAAAATCTCGAATTCGAGGAAAATCGTCGAATGTTGTGACGGTTTTCGTGCTCGGCGCGGGTGAGCTTCCGCGCCATCTGAGGGTATAAGGCTAGCGAGTGTTTATTTGCGAGGCCTAAGGGGCGCCCCGTATGGATATCGATAACTTTGAATGGTGGTATAGCGAGGGCGAGGCTCCGGACGAGGAGTGGGACGAGCCCGCGCCGCGTGACGTGTCGAGCGACGAGGACGAGACCGGCAACGATGCCGCTGTCGAGCCTGACGCCGCCTCCGATGCCGCCGAACCCCTAACCTTTGAACAGGCCTGGGCCCAGGCCGAGGCCGATGAGGCTAAGGCCGATGCCACGGCCACGCTGGGTGAGCCGGCGGACATGTCCATCTCGCCGGCCAAGACCCCGCAGCCGCGCCATAACATCGACCCCGGCAGCACGGCATCCTTCAGCATACTCGACGTGCCCGCGCAGGGTGCTCAGGCGCCTGCGCCCACGCATCGTCCCGACTTGGCTCGCGAGGAAGATGCTGGCCGCCGCTCGCCGCTTGGCCCCATCCTCATCGCCTTCATGGCCGGCGTCATCGCTTGCTCGGCGATCGGAAATGTCTGGAGCCATGTGGAGCAACAGCGCAAAGACGCCGCCAAGGTCGAGATGTCTGTCGAGCAATCGCTCAGCCGCACGCGCTCGGTACATGTGTCGGTCGAGGTCAAGGACGGTGCGACATGGGACACCGTCCGCGGCGACAGCCAGATGCTTATCCGTATCGTGGGGCGCACACTCAAAGGGCAGACGATTGACGAGTATCAATACGTCAATTCCGCTGGTGACGGCATCGAACTTAAGCCCGGCGACTACGAGCTCACCGTCGATGAACCGCCCGTCGCCACCGACGGCACGCGCTTCCGCGCCTCAAAGCGCATGGTTCCCGTGAGCTTCAACTCGCAGGCGCCCGATACGGTCGACACCACGCCGCAGGGCGGGTTTGACCTTTACGTGGATACCCAGTAGGCGCTCGCTGCTCATTCCGCTATGGCTGCTCAATAATCGCCTGCCGTCCCGCCGCCAAGAGTGGGACAATAGCCCCCGACACTATTGTTTATTTTTGGAGGAAGTAGCATGTCCACCGTCACTACCATCAAACGCGGCGGCCTCACCGCGGCCATCGATTCCATGGGTGCCCAGCTCACGAGCCTTGCCCTCAACGGCAACGAGTATCTGTGGCAGGGCGACCCCGCCTTTTGGGGCAAGCATGCGCCCATCCTGTTCCCCATTGTGGGTTCGCTGCGCAACAACACGGCAACGTCTGCGGCCGGCACCTGCGAGATGCCGCGCCACGGACTCGCGCGCATCGTCGAGCACAAGCTGGTCGAGGTTTCGGAGGACGGCTCCTCGGTAACGTACGAGATCACCGACACGCCCGAGTCGCTCAAAGCCTTCCCGTACCACTTTAAGCTCAACATGACCTATGCCCTGACTGGTGACGCCACGCTTACCCAGACCTTTGCCGTTACGAACACCGGCGACGTGGACCTGCCGTTCTCGGTGGGCGGCCACCCTGCGTTTAACGTGCCCGCTCCCGGTGCCGAGGACGAGGCATTCGAGGATTACGAGCTGGCGTTTACCGAGGTTTGGACCAACGAGGCTCCCATCATCACGCCCGATGGTCTCATGACGTTCGAGGGTTCCTACAAGGCCCCCGACAATTCGGACGTTGTGCCCATCACGCATCGCAGCTTCGATAACGATGCCATCATGTTCACCGATACCCCGGGCTCCACGCTCACGCTGCGCGGTCGCAAGTCGGGCCACGGCGTCAAGATCGACTTTGAGGGCTTTAAGTACATCGGCGTGTGGTCTGCCGCCAACGATGCCCCGTTTGTGGCGCTCGAGCCCTGGACCGGCCACACCACCATGGATACCGAGGACGACGTCTTCGAGCACAAGGTCAACACCATCACCTTGGCGCCGGGCGAGACGGACGAGCGCAGCTTTAGCGTTACGCTGCTCTAGGGGTTCCGCACGGAGCGGTCATAACTTGAGCGTGGATGATCTCCCGTTTTGAGCCCGTGTGCGAGCCAAAAGTGGGAGATTTTCCACGCTCATTTCGATGCATGGGTCGGGGCAGCTAATTTGGGACGTGTCTCTATAGTTTTGTCAACCGCGTGCTTCGCGCCATTTCGGCATGACGCATCCGGGCGCCCGGCGCCCCCGCTTCCCCTTCGGTTGATCCCGCCGCCCGCTAGGCCGCGTACGGGACGGCGTCGCGCATGATCGCGTAGATGACCTTGAGCCTCTTCCTCGCGACCGCCTTCAGCGCCTTGCTGTGCCTCATCCCCCTCGCCCTGCACTCCCCGTAGTACCTCCCGAACCTGTTGTCCGTGCCGATGAGGGAGTTGCAGCTGAATATGAGCAGGTTCTTGAGCTGCCTGTTCCCGCCGTGCTGCGGCGACGTCGACCTGATGCTGCTCCCGGAGCGCCTGTCTGACGGCGCCACGCCGCAATAGCTCGCGAGCTCGTCGTGCCCCCTGAACGCGGATATGTCGATCGACGTCACCAGCGCCGCGGCGGTCTTGGGGCCGATCCCGGGCACCGTGAGGAGGCGCTCGTAGACCTCGTCTCCCGCCAGCGAGTCGGCCACGAGCGAGTCGAGTTCCTCGATGTCGGCGTCGAGGGAGGCTATCTCCCGGGCGAGTATCCGGACCGCGACGTCCTCGCCGGCCGGGAGCCGCCTTCCCGAGCGCGACGAGGCCAGCAGCGCCTCCCAGAGCCTCCTGGCCCCCGCCGCGGGGGCGCCCGCGCGCCTGGCGGCGCTCGAGAACCTGCGCCAGCCGGCGGCCGAGCACCCGGCGGCCCCGCCGAACTCGGCCAGCATCGACACCTGCCAGCGGCTCGACGGGTCGACCGCGCCCTCGAGCGCGGGGTCGGCCTCGAGCAGGGTCGCGCGCAGCCTGTTCTTCGCGCGGGTCCTGGCGGACGACGCGAACTCGCGCTGCGACGACAGGATCCGAAGCGAGGCGGTCCCCTCGGGCTCCTCGGGCGCCGGCCTGAGGGCGCGGGGCACGCCGAGCGCGGTGCGCGCGATCACCTCGGCGTCGATGGCGTCGGTCTTCGCGGTGCCGGGGAACATCCCGCGGGCCTGCTTCTCGGCATATCCGGGCAGGTAGGCGCAGGGGTTCCCGTGCGCATGGGCGCGCGCGAGGACCAGCGCGCCGATGTTTCGCTTCTGGTCGACGACGACCAGCGCGCCGGAGCCGGCCCGCTCGAGCAGCCGGTCGATGTCGTCGGGCCTGTTTGCCAGCTCGGCCCTGAAGGCGACGCCCCCTCCCGCATCGAGCGCGCACGCGCTGTGCGAGCTCTTCCCGACGTCGATCCCCAGGTAGGCCACGGGCGTCTCTGCTGCTGGCATGGTGTATCCTCTCCCTTGAGCCGGCCGTTAGCCGCGGAAGCGACACCCACATTACCCGGCCGTGGCCCGGTCCGGGCCCGGCACATCTCTATCAGTCGTTCCCCGCGGCCCCTCCCGCCCCGGCGGCAACACGTCCCGGGCCCTCTACGGGGCAGGGGCTGACGGCCGTCCGGGGCGGTCGGCCAGCGACCACCGGTACGGCTCAATCGTATAACCGTGCAACGGAAAAGAGCCGCCCTTTCGGACGACTCAAACTGTAATGGGGCTATTTTGACTGCTTGCATGTGAAAGCAGTCAAAATAGCCCCGTCCCAAATTAGCTGCCCTTGCATCAATCAGTCATTTTCCAGTTCGTAAACTTGTATGTATGCATACAAGTGGATAGCGGCGTGCGGTATCCTGTTAAGTCGTCAGCATACGATTCAACAGGGAAGGCAGATTATGCATTCTCCCCAACAGCGCGGCATGCAGACCCAGCCGGTATGCAGCCGTCGCATCTTTTTGGGTAGCGCTCTCGCTGCGAGCGCTTCCGTCGTCGCCGGCGCGCTCGCCGGCTGTCAGCGCCCGTCCACGCTCAAGGTGGTTCAACCCACGACGGGTGGCGGTCGCGACGACCTGTCCGATTCCGTGATCGGCAAGGACAAGATCCGCATTGGTATGGAGGCGGCCTACGCCCCGTACAACTGGCAGGTTTCCGAAGCCAGTGAGTACACCATCCCCATCGACAACGTGCAGGGCGCCTATGCCGATGGCTACGACGTGCAGATCGCCAAGATCGTCTGCAAGGCCCTCGGTGGCGAGCCCGTTGCCGTCAAGCAGAGCTTCTCGGGCCTTATCGATTCGCTCAACAACGGCCAGATCGACCTCATCATCGCCGGTATGAGCGCCACGCCCGAGCGCGAGGAGTCCGTCGGCTTCTCCGACCCGTACTTCATTGGCTACTTTGGCCTGTTCGTAAAAGAGGGCTCGCCCTACCAAAACGCGACCAAGCTCAGCGACTTTAGCGGTGCCACGGTACTCGGCCAAAAGGACACCATGCTCGACACTGTCATCGACGAGATCCCGGGCGTTGTGCACAAGAACCCGGTTGACTCCGTCCCCACGGTGTTCTCGAATCTGCTGCAGGGCACGTGCGACGCCGTGACCTACAACACCGAGAACGAGAAGGGCTATATGGCCCAAAACCCGGGTATCGTGCCGATTCAATTTGCCGAGGGCGAGGGCTTTAAGCAGGAGGTCACGGCAAACGTCGGCTGCCGCAAGGGCTCGGATAAGCTGCTTAAGCTCATCGACAAGACACTCAAGGGCGTTAGCCAAGAGGAGCGCGACCAAATGTGGGACGCGTGCCTCGACCGTCAGCCGGCATAGGGAGGCAGCATGAAAACCATCAATCGTCTGGCCTCCTTCATCAAGGCCGACCACCGTTATGTGTACCTGGGCACGAGCGTTATCGCGGTGCTCGGCCTGGCGTTTAGCCAGCGCAATCCCACGCCGCTGAGCTTCTTGGCGCCTACGGGCGTGTTCCAAGACTGCCTCTGGGCAATCCTTTGGGCCTGGCTCGTCGTGTCGGCGGCGGCGCTGGTCACCAAACTCATGCACTGGAACGACTATCGCGAAACGTCGCCGTTTGCTTCCGAGCGCTTCCGTCGCGGCGCGCGCCTGGGCAGCTATGTCGTCGTTGCTATTGCGGCGATCTTCTTTGTCGACCGCTGCGTCATGTCATTTATCGACCTGGTGCAGGTGAGCATTGTCTCGGACTCCAACCCCAGCGACTTTTTGTCGAGCCTGGTCTACATGACCTACAAGAGCGGCGACTTCTTTATCCGCGGCATCGAGATCACCATTGCACTTGCGACCTTCGGTACCGTCATCGCCTTTTTCCTGGCGCTGCTTTTTGTGTTCCTGCGCATTCAGACCTTCGATCGCGCGGACAACGACCTGGTGCGCTTCTTTAAGAGCATCGGCCGCGGCTTTGCGACCATCTACTCCACCATCGTGCGCGGCACGCCCATGATGGTCCAGGGCCTGCTCATCTATTACGCGGGCTTCACCGTTTTGCGCGGCATGGGCTTCGAGACCGCCCAGGCCAACCAGATTTGGAGTACCTTCACCGCCGGCCTCGTCACCATCTCGCTCAACTCCACCGCCTACATGATGGAGGTCCTGCGCGGCGGCATTGAGTCCATCGATCCCGGCCAGGCCGAGGCGGCGCGCTCGCTGGGCCTGTCGCAGTGGCAAGCCATGCGCAAAGTTGTGTTCCCCCAGGGCATTAAAAACGCGATTCCGGCGCTCACCAACGAGCTCATCATCAACATCAAGGATTCGTCGGTGCTTTCGGTCATCGGCGTGTTCGACCTCATGTACGCCACCACCACTGTCGCCGGCGTGTACTACCGCCAGATGGAGGTCTACTGCGTGGCGCTCGTGGTCTACCTGATCCTGACGCTCGTGGCGAGCCGCCTGCTCGAGGCCTTTGGCAAAAAGCTCGGCGCCGAGGCTCCGGCAACGCTGCCCAGCTCCAACTAGGCTCAAGACGAGGAGAATCATCATGGCAGATACCGCCACTACCGGCGCCGCGGCCGCCGCACAAAATCAAGAGCCGCTCATCCGCGTCGAGGGTCTGCGCAAGAGCTTCGGCTCGCTCGAGGTGCTCAAGGGCATCGACCTTGCCGTCAATCCCGGCGAGGTTGTCACCATCATCGGTGCTTCGGGCTCGGGCAAGTCGACCTTCCTGCGTTGCCTCAACCTGCTCGAGACTCCGGACGCGGGCCACATCTGGTTCCACGGCCAGGACCTCACGGCCGAGCGCTGCAACATCAATAAACTCCGCGAGGACATCGGCATGGTGTTCCAGGGTTTTAACCTGTTCAACAACATGGACGTGCTCGACAACTGCACGCTCGCGCCCGTCACGCTCAAAAAGATGAGCAAGGCCGAGGCCGAAAAGGTCGCGTTGGAGCACCTGACGAGCGTGGGGCTCGAGAAGTTCGCGCATGCCGCTGTGGGTCGCCTGTCCGGCGGTCAAAAGCAGCGCGTGGCCATCGCCCGCGCCCTGTGCATGAATCCGCAGATTATGCTGTTCGATGAGCCGACCTCCGCGCTCGACCCCGAGATCGTGGGCGAGGTGCTCGAAGTCATGCGCAAGCTCGCGGCCGACGGCATGACCATGGTCGTCGTCACGCACGAGATGGCTTTTGCCCGCACGGTGTCCGACCGCGTGGTCTTTATGGACAAGGGCGTGGTGCTCGAGGACGCCGCGCCGGCCGAGCTCTTCGGCAACCCCAAACACCAGCGCACCCGCGAGTTCCTCTCGCGCTATCTCGAGGACAAATAACCGACCGCAAACGCTTATGTGGCAGGGCCGCTCCGGTGGGGCGGCCCTCGTCGTCACAATTGAAAGGATGTCATGGCCGAGGTTTGGCGCTTTTTTGCGCATGAGGACGATTTTGCCGATTTGGATGAGGCTGGCGCGTGCGAGCGCTTGGGCCGCGTGCTGTCGTTTCCGACCATCTCGAGCATGGATGCCGAGGCGGTGGACTGGCAGCCCTTCGACGACCTGCGCGCCTATATGCAGCAGGCCTGGCCGCGCGTGTTCGCGGCGGGCGAGGTCGAGCTTGTCGACCATTCGCTGTTGGTGACGCTTGACGGTTCCGACCCCGCCCTCAAACCCGTCATGCTCATGGGCCACATGGACGTGGTCCCCGTGGTGCCGGGCACCGAGGCCGACTGGACGCATGCTCCCTTTAGCGGGCACGTGGACGACGCCTATATTTGGGGTCGCGGCGCCATCGATATGAAAGACCAGGTTGCGGGCATCCTGGAGGCCGTTGAGTATGCGTTGACGCACGGCTGGGAGCACGAGCGAACCCTGCTGCTGGCTTTTGGCCAGGACGAGGAAACCACGCAGTACGGCGCGCGGGCGATCGGTCGCGTGCTCGAGGAGCGCGGTATTGAACTTGAATACCTGATCGACGAGGGTGACTACCGTATTGTTTCGGCTGCCGAGTACGGCGCGGGCGAGGGCTGGCTTATGCATGCCGACCTTGTCGAGAAGGGCTATGCCGATATCGTGCTCAAGACGAAGAGCGAAGGCGGGCATTCTTCCAACCCTTACGGTGGCACGTCGCTCGAAGTGCTCAGCCGCGCTATTGCCGCGATTTGCGATATCGAGTGGCCGACGCGTGTGACCGATCTGCTTGCCGCCCAGCTCGTCGAGCTGGGGCTTTATACCGCAGACGAGATTGCTGCCAGCAAGGATGCCATCGTGCGCGACTGCCTCGCCAGCAAAAAGCTGTACCCGCTTGTAACCACCACCTGCGCGCCCACGCAAATCGAAGGCGGCAGTACCGGTGCCAACGTAATGCCGCAGGATATGTGGGCCAATATCAACTTCCGCATGCTCGAGGGCACGGGCGTGGCCGATGTCACTACTCGCTGCCGCGAGGCCGTTGCCGCGGCGGGCCTTGCCGGGCGCGTGGAGGTCGAACTCGGCCCCGGCAGCTCCGAGCCCTCGCCGTCCCCGCGTGTCGGTGGACCGGGGCTCGAGGCCGTTCGCGCCATTGCCGCCTGCTACTTCCGCGACCCAAAGGGGGCGGAGGAAAACGGACCGAGTGCGACGGGCGGGGTTCCTGTCAGCATCGTCCCCTCAACCGTGATCGGTGCCACCGATGCTGCCAACTACCAGCGCATTTGCCCCGAGTGCATTCGCTTCTCGGCCTTTGTGGTCGACGATGACGAGTGCGACCGCGGCGTCCATGGCACTAACGAGCGTATCACCCGCCGCGCCTACCTCCAGGGTGTTCGCTTCCTCATCGCCCTGCTCCACACGCTCTAGAATGTGACAAAGGGACTGAGCCGATTTCATCGGTAATGAGACAAAAACTGTCATAGAAAAAGACTAAGATATCTTAAGAGACATATGCTGGGGTTGGTATTCCTTGAACGACTGCGGGCATGTGCCAGACTGCCTCGGCCCCCCGGGGAGTGCCCGGGCAGGTCGCCGTGTGACTGGGGAGGAAATTATGCAGGAGCTCAGAGAGATGACGTCTCGACTCGTGAATATTGCTACCGGGGGGGTGTCTAAGCAGGGAACTTCCTGGTAAACATCGGCCGCGCGAGCGGTGGTCCGTCATGTCTTATGGCCGTCGCCGCGGGCTGTGCCCGGTCTCGCCATATGCGATTGTTCTGGTCCTCGCCGTCGCGCTGACGACGAGTTTCTTCCTGCCGGCCCGTGCGGAAGCGGCGATTGCGGACCACACGGTTCCGACGACCTCGCCCTCGGGGACGACGATCAACCTGTTTGATTACTGGGTGAATTCGGAGGATCACCTGTCGGTCAGTGGATCCGACGGCATCAACAAGGATCACCGCTTCCAGTTCAAGGATCAGAGAGCCAGTGATGATCTCAATCGGTATACGGGCGGCTCCTCTCCTCGCTTCGGTATCGTGAACAACGTTCTTACCGGCGGTTACCCGAAACTCACCAACAGCTGGGATGGAGAATCCCTCGGCTACCTGTTTGATTCCTCCATCCAGACGGGCAAGATATCCCATATGGGTGTGACGGGTCTGTTGCAGGTCAAGGGCGGCTACTACGAGTATGACAGCTCGCAGAACTACGCGGCGTACAACGCCAATAAGAATGCATTTGATGTATACGATGCCCCCGGCGTTAAGCAGGCGGGGGCTGAGCCTCATACAGTAGGCCAGTTCTTCCCCTTCGATGCGGCCAATGAGGTATTCAAGGAGGGGAGCAGCGGGCTCGTCCCGAACGGCATTACGTCGCAGAACGTCGGCGACTCGCAATATAACGATGGCAATCCCCTCAACCATTATTTCGGCCTCTCAATGTCCACGCGATTCGTGCAGCCCAACGGCGGCCTGGCGAACGGTAAAGATGCCATGACCTTTGAGTTCGCCGGCGATGATGACGTCTGGGTGTTCATCGACGATGTCCTCGTGGGCGACATTGGCGGCATCCACACCCGTGCTGAGCTGACCATTAACTTCCAAACGGGCGAAATCACCGTTAACGGTTCCGCAAACGGCACGCTGCGGAGCAAGTTCCAGGCGGCAGGCAAGGGCGGCTCAGCCGAGAATTGGAACAGCAATACCTTCGCCGACGGCACCAACCACACCCTCAAGTTCTTCTACCTGGAGCGCGGCGCCACCGACTCCAATATGAAGCTCAAGTTCAACCTCGTGACGGTGCCCGAGTCCGACATCATCAAGTTCGACCAGGACGGCAAGTTCGTACAGGGTGCCGAGTTCAAGCTTTATAAGACCGACAAGGACTTCCAGACCGAGGGCAAGCTCCTCGGCTCCGGCACTACGGACGAGACCGGCCGCCTAACGCTCACGAACGACGATGACAACGGCGTCATCAACTTCGACGATCTCTACAACAAGAATCACGGTAACAAGTACTACCTCCTGAAGGAGACGCGCGTGCCGGAGGGATACCGCTCGAGTCTCACGGCGACAGGTGGCAGCATGCAGCTCGAGTACGTGCCCGCGAGCGCTGAGAACGGCGCGGGCGGCGTCATCATCAACCGCGGCGGTATGGATGCGGACAGCGTCGTGTGGAAGACTGGTGCGTTTGCCGGCGCGAAGGAGACCATCACCGCACCGGTGAACGTGTACAAGGCGAATGATGACCTGATGAAGTCCGACGAGACCGTCAACCTGAAGTCTGGCATACTGTTCGCTGTGGTGCTCAAGCGCGATAAAAGCGCAAACGCAGATATCAAAAATCAGAACAATTGGTACGCCGTGTCGGGCGACCCATCGACGGGAATGGGGTACACCCTCGCCGAGAAGCCGAGCAAGGCCGGCGCTATCGAGGCGGCGAAGAAGGACCTGCACGCCTTCACGCTCAACACGAGCGGCCAGTACCAGGTAGAGATTCAAAATCTGCCCGGTGACATCTCCAAGTACTACTACCTGCTGAGCGGTGATGCCCACAAGGATGCCGAGTACACGGTGGCCATCTACCACACAACGGAGAGCTCCATCGCCAACGCGAAGCCCGAGAACACCGTCCACGTGTACAGCGACGGCATCGCAGACGGCACGAACTTCAAGCGGCAGTTCGCCACGCGCCTGCTCGTCACGAACATCCAGAACCGCCTGTTCGTGCAGAAGACCGATACCGAGGGTAAGCCCGTTGACGGGGCGAAGTTCGGCCTGTACAAGGCCGATCAGGTGAAAATGGACGCGAACGGCAAGGTCATGCTCAATGGCGAGCAGACCCCCTTTGACACCCTGACGACGGGGTCGGTCGGCAACCCGGTTCCGCTCGAAGGTGCGGGCATATTCCCGAATACGAGCGACGGTAACAGGCCGCTCGTGAAGGGGACCTACTTCCTAAAGGAGGTCTCGGCGCCCAAGGGCTTCCTGCTTAACGACACGCTCACCAAGGTGATTGTGGACGATTACGGCGTCCATGCCGATGCTGGTACGGCCGATGACGGCGTTTCGACGTTCGTGGGCCCGGGCGCGCTCATGAAGAGCCTGGGCCAGTTTGGCGCAGAGGGCGACATCGACAACACGCTCACGTGGATCAAGGGTATGCGGCAGACGTCCGACGGGACGCTCGACGGCAACGACAACCTTTCCTGGAACAATGACGCCAAGGGCGGCGAGGATGAGGTGCACCTCAAGTACGGCGCCAACGGACGTGTCTACCAGTATGGGCCCACCGAGGAAGGCAAACCTTATCGCTTGGAGACCGAGACGGGCTGGATACGTATGGGCATCACGCAGGACGTGCCTGGTGACACTAATGCGAAGGGCGCCCGTGCCAATCTGGACGACATGAATTTGAACGCCCTGTTCACAGGTGCCACCTGCGTGCGCGTGGCGAACGAACGCGAGGCGAGCCTCGAGGTGACGAAGAAGGTTGCCCTGCCCGATGGCCTGACGGGCAATAAGGACGCGGAGTTCACCTTCAAGTTCACCGTGCCCGAGGGGAAGACCTACAAGGCTGCAGTGTTCAAGAACGCTGGGGCCGGAAAGCAAGCCGGCGACGTGTTCGATTTGAAGAACGGCGACACCCATGCTATCAAGGCCGACGAGACGATTCGCGTGTACGGTCTTGGCGAGGGCGACGAGTACGCGGTGCAGGAGCTGACCGGCGCAGACAAGATGCCCGCGGGCTATAAGCTGACCGGCCGCAAGCAGGGTACCACGAATCTGACCGGCGCAGGCGATAGTATCACCGGTGAGATCGAGAAGCAAAAACCCGACGGCACGTTGGCCGAAGCCAACAAGCTGGTGTTCACAAACACCTACAAGGCGGAAGCTAGCGACGAACTGACCCCGCAGGTAACGAAGAAGGTCTCCGGTGTTGAGAGCACGGAGAAGGCGTTCTCGTTCACGCTGACCGCCACGGAAGAGACGCAGAAGCAGATCGATGATGATGACCTCAAAGTCTCGGATGCTCTGGCGGGCAATGAGCATGCCGAGTCCAAGGCCACGAGTGGCAAGATCATCAAGGACAAGGGCCAGACGGTCGACTTCTCCGGCATGAAGTTCAACAAGGCCGGTACGTACACGTTCACGCTCACCGAGGCGCACGACGCCGACGACGACGCGGCGGTGGACGGCGTGCAGAACTCCGGCTGGACGATGGACGCCTCGACCTATACCGTCACGGTGAGGGTCGAGGATAAGAACGCCAAGCTGACTGTCACAGGCGTGACGGTGGAGAAGAGCGGCGATGACAAGCGCGAGACGCTTGAGGTCAAGAACGGCAAGGTGAACCTCGCCACCTTCAACAACAGCTATGCTGCGAAGGGTTCCGTGACCCTGGCGGCGAAGAAGCAATTTACGGGCGGCACCCTTGAGAACCAGCAGTTCTCATTCCAGGTGAAGGAGGGCGATAAGGTTGTCGCCGAAGAAAAGAACGATGCCAATGGCGACATCACCTTCCCGGCCATTGATTACACCGAGGCTGGTGAGCACGACTACGCCATCAAGGAGGTCGAAGGCACCGACCCGACTATCGTTTACGACGGCAAGACGGTGAAAGTGCGCGTTAGCGTCACCGATAACAAGAACGGCACGCTGAGCGCGACCGCCACCTACGACGGCAAGGCCGACGCTCCGACCTTCACCAACTCGAAGCCGACGGCCGACGCCACTATCGAGGCGACGAAGACCCTCAAGGGCAAGGACCTGACGGCTGGTGCGTTCACTTTCGGCCTATATCAAGGCGACACGACTACGGTTGATCCCATCCAGACTGTCCAGAACGACAAGGACGGCAAGATTAAGCTCATCCTCACCGGTCTGACCATAGGCGAGTACGACTACACGCTCAAGGAGGTCGCTGGCGGCGATTCGACCATCACCTACGATTCCGCGGCGGTGAAGGTCCACGTCTCGGTGAAGGCGGACGGTGACAAGGCAAAGGCGACTGTCACCTATGACGACAAGAATGCCGCCCCGACCTTCACCAACAAGTACCAGCCTGCCGAGACCTCGGCTACACTCACGGCGAAGAAATCGTACGTGAAGTCCGACAACACGCCGATCGTACTCAAGGGCGGCGAGTTCACCTTCGATGTGTACGAGGGCAACCTGACGGCTGAGCAGCTGAAGGGCAAGCAGCCCATCCGGGCCGCTGAGAACGGCGAGGGCGGCACCGTCACCTTCCGGGTCATCAACTACACCAAGGCCGGCGAGTACAAATACACTATCGCGGAGCAGAAGGGCGACCTGTCCCACGTGACCTACGACGATACGGTGCACCACGCTGTGGTGAAGGTCGTGGACAACGCCGGGCAGCTGGAAGCGAGCGTCACCTACGACGACGGCAAGACGGATGCCCCCACCTTCAAGAACACCTATACCGCAAAGGGATCCGCGGAGCTGACGGCGACCAAGGTCGTCGCGGTCGCGCCGGGCTTCACGCACGACACCACGCTGAGGGGCGGCGAGTACACGTTCGAGCTGAAGGACGCCGACGGCAAAGCGCTCGATACCATGAAGAACAAGGCCGATGGCACGGTGAAGTTCACGCGCGACTTCAAGCTCTCCGACCTGGGCGGCGCCGCGAGCAAGGACTTCACCTACACCATCGTGGAGCAGCGGGGCGCGGAGCCGGGCATGGTCTACGACACCCATGCGCTCATCTACAAGGTGACGGTCGCGGACGATGGCGCCGGCGCGCTGACGGCCACACCGCAGGTCTCGAGTGGAGACAACTCGCAGACCTTCACAACACGTACCACCCGAAGGAGACCTCGGTAACGCTCAAGGCGACGAAGCGCTTCACAGGTGGTGAGCTCGCAGGGAGCGACTTCACGTTCCAGTTGCTCGACAAGGATGGCAACGTGATCCAGACCGTCCAGAATGACAAGGACGGCAAGGTCGCCTTCCAGGCAATCAGCTACGACACGCCGGGCGATCACGACTACACCATCAAGGAGGTTGCCGGCAACGACCCGACCGTCGTGTACGACACGAAGGACGTGAAGGTCCACATCAAGGTCTCCGATGAGAAGGGCGAGCTAAAGGCGACCGCCACCTACGACGGCGAGGTCGACGTTCCGACCTTCACCAACTCGAAGCCGACGACGGACGTTACCGTCGAGGCGACGAAGATCCTCACGGGCAAGGACCTGACGGCCGACGCGTTCACCTTCGGCCTGTACGACCAGGCCGGCAACGAGGTCGCCAAGGGCACCAACGACCGGGGCGGCAAGGTCGAGCTGGCCGTCAAGAACCTGAACCTGGGCGAGTACGACTACACGCTCAAGGAGGAGAAAGCCGGCCAGACCGTCGACGGCGTGGCCTACGACGCCAAGGAAGTCAAGGTCCACGTCAAGGTAGAGCAGAACCAGGGCGACAACAACAAGACGAAGGTGACCGTCACCTATGACGGTGCCGCTACGGCTCCCACCTTCAACAACACCTACGACGCAAAGGGTTCCGTAATCCTGACGGCGACCAAGACCATCAAGGTTGCGGACGGCTTCGACCACACGACGAAGCCCGCGGACGGCGAGTTCACCTTCGACCTGAAGGACGCTGCCGGCAACGTGCTCGACACCGCGAAGAACGATGCAAACGGCAAGGTCAGCTTCACGCGCGAGTTCCAGCTCTCCGACTTGGACGGCGCCGCGAGCAAGGACTTCACCTACACCATCGTGGAACAGTCGGGCACGGAGCCGGGCATGGTCTACGATACCCATGCGCTCACCTACAAAGTAACGGTTAAGGACGACGGGACGGGCACGCTGAACGCGAAGGCGATCGTTACGAGCACATCAGGCCCGGAGACCTTCACCAACAACTACCAGCCGGCCGCGACCGGTCTGGCTCTCGGTGCGCAGAAGAGGTACGTGAAGAAGGACGACAACACGCCGATCGTACTCAAGGGCGGCGAGTTCACCTTCGATGTGTACGAGGGCAACCTGACGGCTGAGCAGCTTGCCGGGGCCAAGCCCGTCCGGACCGCGACCAACGGCGCGGACGGAAGTGTTAACTTCGACGCCTTCTCCTACGCGAAGCCGGGCACGCACGAGTACACCATCGTGGAGCGGAAGGGTGATCTGGCCTACGTGACCTACGACGCCGCGGTGCACCATGCCGTGGTGACGGTTGCGGACAATGCCGGCACGCTGCAGGCGAGCGTCGCCTACGACGGCACGAATGTCACGAAGCCCAGCTTCACCAACACCTATGAGGCACAGGCGACGGACTCCGGCGCGATCGCCCTCACCAAGAGCGTTGACGTGCACGACGGCAGCTATCAGCTAAAGGCGGGAGACTTCGCCTTCGAGCTGGTGGGGTCTGACGGCTCGGTGATCCAGACCCAGAAGAACGATGCGCACGGCAAGGTTGCCTTCGACAAGCTGACCTTCGACCATGCGGGCACCTTTACCTACACGGTCCGCGAGGTGCAGCCGACGGGGGACGCGCCGGGCGTACCGGGCGTGACCTACACCGGCAAGACGTACACCCTGACCTACGTGGTGAAGGACAACAACGACGGCAAGCTGGTGGTAGAGAACTCCACGGTGAAGCCGAGCGAGGGCACCGAGAACGGCGTCACCCCCAACACCATGACGTTTGCGAACAGCTACCAGCCGGGCGCGACCTCCTACCAGATCTCCGGCACCAAGGTGCTTGAGAATACCGATTCGGCCACCATGCGGACGCCCGCCGATGGCGAGTTCACGTTCGCGCTGATTGACGTGGCCACCGGGCAGGAGATCGACCGGACCACGAACGTGGGTAACGCGTTTACCTTCAAGGCCATCTCGTACACCGCGACTGGTTCGCATGCGTACCAGGTGAAGGAGGTTGCGGGCCAAGATGGCACCATCACTTACAGCGATGCGGTGTTGGATGTGACGGTGAGTGCGACCGACGACGGCAGCGGCCAGCTGACCGCGACGGCGAACAAGACGGCCGCGGATCTGACCTTCACCAACACCTACACGCCGACGGCAACGACGGCGACGATTACCGGAACGAAGGCCCTGACCGGCCGCGACCTGGCCGAGGGTGAGTTCTCCTTCGACCTGAAGGACGCCGACGGTAACGTGGTGCAGACGGTGCAGAACGGCGCCGACGGCACGTTCGGCTTCGCGCCGCTGCAGCTGGACAAGGTGGGGACGTACGTCTACACCGTGTCCGAGCAGGCAGGGGCGACGGCGAACGGCGTCACCTACGACACGACGGTCTTTACCGCGATGGTGACGGTGACGGAGAATGCGGAGACGCACGCGCTGGAGGCGCAGGTTGCCTACAGCACGGGCGGCAAGGCTGCGGATGCGGTGACGTTCAGCAACAGCTACGCGCCGGCCGCGACTGAGGTGAAGCTGGGGGCTTCCAAGGTGCTGAGCGGTGAGGACCTGAAGGAAGGGCAGTTCTCCTTCCAGCTGAAGGATGCCGACGGCAAGGTGCTGCAGACCGCCAAGAATGCGGCGGACGGCACGGTGGGCTTCAAGGCGATCTCGTACGACAAGCCCGGGGCGTATCGCTACAGCATCTCCGAGGTGAACGACGCTCAGAAGAACGTGACGTACGACGCAGCCGAGCACCAGGTAACGGTGATGGTGACGGACGACGGCGCGGGCCATCTGGTGGCGACGGTAACCTATGACGGTGACGTGGCGCCGGTGTTCAAGAACACGTACACGCCGCCGACCACCCCGCCGGTCAACCCGCCGACGGAGCCGCCCACCAACCCACCGGTGTCGAAGGAGGAGAAGCCGGGTCTGCCGAACATGGGCGATACCAGCTTGTCGCCGATGGCCCTGGGTGGCATCGCGGGCGGCGCAGTGGTGCTGATCGCCACAGGTGTGATCCTGCGGCGCCGGAACCGGTAGCTGCGGCGGCCGAGAAGGGCTTTGATTGAGGGCGGGTGGTCGCAGGGCGCGGCCGCCCGTCCTTTTCGGTGAAAGGCTATGTTAGCCCGCCGTTTGCACGCGATTATGATTCTGCAGCTCCTAAGCGCGCCGCGCCCTCTAGAAGTCCGGAAAAGCTGCACGAAGCGGCTATCTTGACCCGGAAAAGCTGCAAATCTAGGCCAAATACACCCGGAAAAGCTGCAAAAGTTGGTAAAATCCATCCTGAAAAGCTGCAAACAGCAGGTGAAGGATGGTGCGTAGTGTGCTGAAGCGAAAGATGCTCGACACCCTCCGTTCGTGGCGGGCGGAAAAGGGCGCCGAATGCCTTCTCATCAAGGGCGCGCGACAGGTTGGCAAGTCGTACATAGTCGCCGAGTTCGGGCGGCAGGACTACGAAAGCTTCATCTCCATAGACTTCATTGGGTCCCCGGACCTTAAGCGGGTGTTCGATGGCCCAATCGATGCCGACTCGATCTACCGGCAGATATCGCTCGTCGTGCCCGGCGTGCGCTTTGTTCCAGGACGAACGCTTCTTTTCCTCGACGAGATTCAGGAGTGCCCGCGTGCTCGCGCTGCGCTTAAGTATCTCGCTCTCGACGGCAGGTGCGATGTCGTTGCGTCGGGCTCGCTTCTGGGCATTCGGTTCAAGGAGGAGGCTGCGCTCGCCTCCATTCCCGTTGGGTACGAGCGAGAGGTCGAAATGGGCCCCCTCGATTTCGAGGAGTACCTTTGGGCGCGCGGGTATGGGGAGGACGATATCGCCAATTTGCGGGAATACTATGAGTCGTTGATGCCCGTGCCCGTTGCGGTGAATCAGAAGATGATGCAGATGCTGCGCGAGTACCTCGCGGTCGGCGGTATGCCTGCGGTGGTGGACGCCTTTGCGCGGACGGGCAACTTCGCCGTTGCTTTCGACGAGCAAAGCAGGCTGCTCGCCTCGTATCTCGACGACGTGGCTCGATACGCGCAAGCCCCCGAGCGCGTGCGTGCGCGGGCGTGCTTTGAATCGTTGCCGCGCCAGCTCGCAAAGGAGAATACGAAGTTCCAATATTCCGTGGTCGAGAACAGGGGAACGGCGCGCAAATTTGGTTCGTCCGTGGATTGGCTCGTGGGAGCAGGTATGGTGCGACGGTGCCAGTCGGTGAGCGCCGCCCAATTCCCTCTTGCCGCCTATGAAAATGGGACGAAGTTTCGCCTCTATGCCGCCGATACGGGCGTGCTCATGGCCATGTACGGCTTTGAAATGCTGGAAGCGGTGGTGAACAACAAGCTCGCGGGTCCCATGAAAGGCGGCCTCTACGAGAACCTGGTCGCCTGCATGCTTTCGGCGCGGGGTGTGGCTCTGCGTTATTGGCGGTCGCAGAAGGGCGATAGGGAAATAGAGTTTCTCGTCGACTCGCCCGACGCGAGCGTTGTGCCCATTGAAGTGAAGGCCTCGCGCGGATCTACGGTATCGCTCAACGACATGCTCGAGCGGCAGGACGTGAACCTTGGGTACAAGCTGATAGACGGTAACGTCGGCCGAGACGGCAAAAAGGTGACGCTTCCGCTATATATGGCCATGTTCTTGAAGTAGAGCCTTGCGTTGGCGGACTGACCCTTTGTCACATTCCGTGCGGGTTATATGCAGGTTTGCCTGCGCACGCTATCATGTATGGGTTAGACCACAACTATGTACCCCATACGCGAAGGGATGCGCATGTATCTGAAGATCGACATGTTCTAGCCGGGCTTACCCCCGCAGCGGCGCCGCGCGCCCCATCAATTCTGCCGATTTTCACCTTCACGCATATAAAGGAGTTCCGCCATGCGCGACAAGCTCGAAAAGATCATCAAGGCCTACGAGGAGCTCGAGAAGAAGCTCTCCGACCCGGCCGTCGCCTCCGATATTAAGGAGTTCACGCGTCTCAACAAGGAGTACGCGCACCAGTCTGACCTCATTGCCGCCTCGCGCGAGTACATCGGCGCGCTCGATGACATCGAGGCGGCCAAGGAAATGCTGCACGATACCACCGATGCCGATGAGAAGGAGATGCTCCAGATGGACATCTCCGAAAACGAGGCCAAGCTTCCCCAGCTCGAGGAAGACATCAAGTACATGCTCATCCCGAGCGACCCCAACGACGACAAGAACACCATCGTCGAGATTCGCTCCGCCGCCGGTGGCGACGAGGCGGCCATCTTCGCCGGCGATCTGTACAAGATGTACCAGCGCTTTTGCGAGTCGCGCGGCTGGAAGACCACCGTGCTCGACTCCAGCCCCAGCGAGGCCGGTGGCTTTAAGTCCATTGAGTTCAAGGTCGAGGGCGACCGCGTCTACTCCGTTATGAAGTTCGAGTCCGGCGTGCACCGCGTCCAGCGCGTTCCCAAGACTGAGTCCCAGGGCCGCATTCAGACCTCCACGGCTACCGTCGCCGTACTTCCCGAGGCCGAGGAGATCGACGTCCAGATCAACCAGTCCGACCTGCGCATCGACACCTACTGCGCCTCCGGCCCTGGCGGTCAGTGCGTTAACACCACCTACTCCGCCGTGCGCATCACCCACCTGCCCACCAACACCGTGGTGCAGTCGCAGGAGCAGCGTTCCCAGATCCAGAACCGCGAGGTCTGCATGCAGATGCTGCGCGCCCGTCTGTACGAGATGGAACTCGAGAAACAGCAGGCCGAGCTTGGTGCCGAGCGCCAGAGCCAGATCGGCCACGGTAACCGCTCTGAGAAGATCCGCACCTACAACCAGCCTCAGGACCGCGTGACCGACCACCGCATCGGTTTCAACTCCACCTATAACGGCGTCCTTCTGGGCGACCAGCTCGGCACCGTCATCGAGGCACTCGCCGCCGCCGAGCGAGCCGAGAAGCTGGCACAGGCCGTTTAGGTTACGGCGTTCTACGAACGCCGTAACCGGCCGACGCTGCGCGCCACCCAGAACGACAATTTGTCATTCAAAAGGCAAGGCATGACCAGAAGGTCTATGCCTTGCCTTTTTCATGCCAACTTGTTCGTTCTGGGCGGCGCTCGCTGTCCGTCCTCTACCTACGGCGTTGTCTTGCTCCGGATGCGGCAGTTAGTGGTAGTCATTCTGATCCGTAGGGGACGGAGGAAAACGGATCATTTTGGTAAATTGCTATGTGGGTTTATTTAGGTTGACTTGGTAGTCTATGGGCCATTTACCTGCTTAAAGCGTCGGTCGATTACCAAAATAATGCTCAAAAAATCGTCCAAGAAGTCGCGAGCCATTTTTTGACGCGTCGTGCGTCAAGTGATTTGGCAAGTGTTTGGTTGGATATTGGTCAGTTTTGGGGCCACCTTGCCAAAAGCTTGACGGATGCAAATCTAGACGTCGACAAATGAGCACTTCGATTGCGCCGCGAGCAAAAATCTGGGCTGATTCTCGATAATCGCTTCCAATCGTCCCTTACCGCGTGCCACCCTCGCGTACAATCTGCTCCGACATTCACGCGCCGCCTGGCGCTCAAGAGGGGAGGACCCCATGGCAAACGAGATCTGGACCATCAAGCGTTGTCTCGAGTGGACCAAGGAGTACCTGGCCGAGCGCGGCGAGGAGCATCCCCGTCTTTCTGCCGAGTGGCTGCTGTGCGCGGCTACGGGCCTGGCGCGCATCGACTTGTATATGCGCATGGACGAGACGCTCGACGCGGCCCAGCTCGAGACCATGCATGCGGCTGTCGTCCGCCGCGCCAAGGGCGAACCGCTGCAGTACATCACGGGTAGCACGCAGTTCCGCATGATCGACGTAGCGTGCGCCCCCGGCGTGCTCATCCCGCGCCCCGAGACCGAGATGCTCGTCGAGGAAGTTCTGAACTATCTGGATGCCGAGGTGCTGAGCCCCGAGGCCGCCGCCCGTCAGCGCGTGGAGTTGCCCTGGAACGATGAAGTCGAGCAGGCCCGCAAGGCCGAGGCAGCACTGGCCGATGAACGCGCGACTGCCGAGCGCCGTGCCGCCAACCTCACGGCTGCCGACGAGGCGGCGCTGGGCAGCGACG
The DNA here is from genome assembly GCA_018376905.1 of Collinsella sp. Taxonomy (GTDB): domain Bacteria; phylum Actinomycetota; class Coriobacteriia; order Coriobacteriales; family Coriobacteriaceae; genus Collinsella. The sequence continues at coordinate 64,814 of JAHAAK010000007.1, forward strand.
TACTTGGCAGCCGCGCCTATGCCGAGGAGCTGGCCGATCGCGAGGCCGAGGAAGCCGCCGCGCGGGCAGCAGAAAGCGAAGCAGCAGAAGCCGAGGCCATGGAAGCCCCCGAGCCCGAGCTCGACGAATACGGCATTGCCATCGAAGGCGACGACCAGGAGACGACCTCCGCGCAGAACGCCGCCGAGGCCACCGAGCCCGCTCCCGCCGAGCCCCGCGTCGCCCGCGTCCTCGAGGTCGGCTGCGGCACGGGCTGTATCTCGCTCTCGCTTGCCTGGGAGCGCCGCGGCCACGTCACCTGCACCGCTACCGATATCGAGCCGCGCGCCATCGACCTGGCAACCAAAAACCGCGACGCCCTAGGTCTCACGGCAGACGAGGTCGCATTCAGCCTCACCAACCTGGTAAGCTCGATTCCCCGCGAAGAGTGGGGCACCTTCGACGTCCTCGTCTCCAACCCTCCGTACATTCCCACCGACGTCATGCGCTCGCTGCCGCACGAGGTCAAGGATTTTGAGCCCGACCTGGCGCTCGAAGGCGGTGCCGACGGCCTCGACATCTTCCGCCGCTTGCTCAACGCGGCGCCCTACATGTTGCGCGCCGGTGGCCTCTTTGCCTGCGAGCTCTACGAGGGCGCTCTCGACGCCGCCGCCGAGCTCTGCCGCCAAGCGGGCCTGTCGGATGTGCGCATCGTCCGCGACCTCACCGATCGTCCCCGCATCGTCCGAGCCGTCGTCACGGAGCCCAAACAGCGTCAGTAATATTTATTAACTGATTCATTTCTAATTATAAAGCAATTTATAATTATCTCGGTTGGTAGCTGGTAGCCGAGGGGGTCATAATGAAACAACGATTTACCTATGACTGCGTTCTCATAAAAGAAGACGACGGTTACTGTGCCAGCTTCCCGCAGGTCCCCGGGGCCTTTGCCGATGGCGATACACGCGAAGAAGCAATAGCTCATGCCATCGAGGCGCTGATGGCGTTTTTGGCCGACGATCTTAACAATGGTCGGGCTCCGGCTGGGTACGAGCGTTCGGCCGAGGTCGTGGCCCTTTCAGTCGAAATCGACCACGAGGACGCTCGGGAAGCGGCGTGTCGAACGTTTAAGGACGCGGCGGCGGACCTCAGGGTTTCCGCACCGCGAATCACTGCGCTGGTCAAAGCCGGCAAACTCGATGTTGAGCTTGTCGACGGCCGTCGGATGATTACGATCGACAGCATCGAGCGTTACGCCGCTCAGGAACGCCATGCCGGCAGGCCAAAGAAGTTCGTCGCAGTCCAATAACCCCTCGTTGCCTACTGATCTCGGGCTTCACTTCTGCAAAAAAGACCCTTCGAGCCTATTTCCGCTCTTGCAATATACCGTAAAACTTCTACTATAGAAGGAGAAAGGTATGTCAAATCAGCTGCATCGGTACCGTATCGTGCTTGATTACATTGAACCTTGGCTTGATGAGCAGGATGAAGCTACGCTGAAGCAGATTTATGCAGACCTTTTGGTGCTCGAGAAGGAAGGTCCCAGCCTTGGTCGTCCGCTGGTTGACCGCGTAAAGGGCTCGAAGCTTCATCATTTAAAGGAGCTGAGAGTGACGTCGTGTGGTGGGCAGGTGATTCGCATCCTCTTCGCCTTTGACCCCAAGCGCCAGGCGGTATTGCTATTGGCGGGTGATAAGTCGCGAGCGGGATCGTCAAGGGCAAAATGGAACGGTTGGTATGCGATCAACATTCCAAGGGCCGAGCAAATATACCGTCGCCACGTAAGGAGGCTCGATCGAGATGGAACTGCATGAGTATATGGAATCTCGCGGGATAACACGCGACTCCATTACCGCCGAGCAGGAGAGGACTCGCGATCGTATCGAAGCCTATAAGCTTGCTCAGATTCGCAGGTTAAAAGATCTAACACAGGCGTCGGTCGCCCAGTCGATGGGCGTTTCTCAAAAACGTGTATCCGAGCTCGAGCGTGGGGAGTTGGGTTCGATGAGGCTCGACACGCTGAGCAGGTACGCAGAGAGCCTCGGCGGAAAACTGGTTGCAAGCATCGAGTTTCCCGATCGTACCGTTACGCTTGCGCGCTAAAAATCTTCAATTAACCCCCTCACTTTCACCGACTACTAGAGCCGCTCACCAAACCAACATGCGCTCTGGGCAAATAGGTTGAATGTTTCGTGCGAGAATGCCCCACAGTAAACAAACTTGCACCGGAGCGTAAGGGGCTGGCATACACATGCAGACGGTCTATCGGGTATACGAGGGAACGCGCGAGCCGCATCGGCTTGCCGTCGAGCGCACGGCCGAGGTGCTCGGCCGCGGCGGCCTGGCCTTGATTCCGACCGAGACCGTCTACGGTGTCGCCGTGGCAGTCAACGCCTTCTCGGGCGCCGTGCCCCAAGATACAAGCGAATTCCCATCGTGGCCGCGCGATCCGCAGGCTGCCGTCAATGGCGCCGCAGTTCCTGCGCTCGGCACCGGCTATCGCCGTATCTTCACTCTCAAGCAACGTGAGCTCACGCAAACCGTCGCTTGGCTGGTCGATGGCGTCGAAGCACTCGACCGCTATGGCGTGGATATCCCGGAAGATGCCCGCGTACTCGCGCGACGATGCTGGCCGGGAGCCCTGACTATCGTGGTCAAGGCAGCCCCCTGCGTGCCGACCTTTATGCGCGCTGCCGACGACACCGTGGCCCTGCGCGCTTCGGCCTCTCCCGTGGTCCAAGCGCTCATCCGCGCCTGCGGCAGTCCCCTTGCCTGCACGAGCGCCAACACGCACGGCGCGCCTTCGCCGGCAAGCTTTGCCGCCGTCGAGGGCCGCATCCTGGAGGGGGTCGATGTTGCCGTCGACGCCGGTGAGACCCCGTGTCGCTACGCCTCGACCATCGTGTCGTTCCAGCACGGCGGGCTCCAGATCCTGCGCCAAGGCGCACTTCCCGCATCAGAGATCGAGCGGGTCCTGTCCGACCCGATGCAATAGAAGGGTGTAAGCGATGTCGTTGAATCTGGGCAGCCTGGGCATGGAAGATGCCTCGTTTAACTTTGGCGGTTCCTACATCATGGCGCTCGACTGCGGCACTACCTCGGTACTCGCGGCCATTGTCGACGAATACGGCTGCATCGTTGCCCAGGTGCGTCGTAGCGTCAAAACCAGCTTCCCGCGCCCCGGCTGGGTGGAGCAGGATCCCACGGAGGTGCTTGCCAGCCAGATCGGCGTGATGATGGAGGTTCAGTTTAAGAGCGGCATCCATTCCGATCGCATCGCCGCCATCGGCATCTCCAACCAGCGCGAGACCACGGTGGTCTGGGACCGCGTGAGCGGCCAGCCCATCTATAACGCCATCGTATGGCAGTGCCGTCGTACCGCGCCGGCGATCGACGCGTTGGTTGAACAGGGTTGCGAGGAGCTGGTGCGCTCCCGCACGGGACTTACGCTTGACCCGTATTTCTCGGCCTCCAAGGTGCAGTGGATTCTCGACAACGTCGACGGCGCACGCGAGAGCGCGGCGGCGGGCGACCTCATGTTTGGCACCATCGACACCTGGCTCATCTACAACCTCACCGGCGGCCAGGTCTTTGCCACCGACTACACCAATGCCAGCCGCACGGCACTCTTTAATATCCATACGCTCGATTGGGACGACGACCTGCTGGCGCTCTTTGACGTTCCACGTTCCATGATGCCCGAGGTTCGCTGGAGCTCGGGCGACTACGGCCGCGTCGCGAGCGACATCATGACCAACATGCCGCCCATCATGGGCGTGGCGGGCGACCAGCAGGCATCGCTGTTCGGCCACTGCTGCTTCTATCCCGGCCAGACCAAAAACACCTATGGCACGGGCTGCTTTATGCTCATGAACACCGGTGACGAGATCGTCGAATCCAAGAATGGCCTGGTCTCCACCATCGGTATCGCTGCGGACGGCAAAGTCAGCTATGCGCTCGAGGGCTCTATTTTTGCCGCCGGTTCAACGATGAACTGGCTTCGCAACAACATGGGCATCATCTCGAGCGTGAGCGAGTCGGCACAACTCGCCGCTTCGATTAGCGACAACGAGGGCTGCTACTTCGTTCCCGCCTTTGCAGGTTTGGGTGCTCCCTGGTGGGACCCGCATGCCCGCGGTATCGTGTGCGGTCTGACCGGCGCCTCGAGCCGTGCGACCATCGTACGTGCCGCCTGCGAATCCATGGCATATCAGAGCTACGACGTGCTGCGCGCCATGGAGCAGGACGTGGGGCTTTCGATTGAGCGCCTGTCTGTCGATGGCGGTGCCTCGCGCAACGAGTTCATCATGCAATTCCAGGCCGACCTGCTGGATATCCCCGTGCTGCAATGCGAGACGGTGGAGACCACGGCAATCGGTGCCGCGTACTTGGCGGGTCTTGCCGTCGGCTATTGGGAAGACCTTGAAGAGCTGGAGCAAAATGCCCAGATCGTTAGGACCTTCCTTCCCCATATGTCCGCCGAGCGTCGCGAGCAAAACCTTGCGGGCTGGCGTGATGCAGTCAAGCGCTCGCTCAGTACCGCACAGTAGGGCTGCGATGGGCTGCTCGATACAACAAACCGCTAAACTTATGCATGGCGTGCGGCGGCAACATTGCTGCGCGCCTTGTCAGCAAGGCCGTTTTGCGGCTGCAACGAAAGGGGCAATCAACCCATGACCGTCACCTACGATGCGTCCCGTGTGACGCTTGTCGATCATCCGCTCGTCCAGCACAAGCTGTCGATCCTGCGCGACAAAAACACCGGCACCAACCAGTTCCGTCAGCTCGTGCGCGAACTCGCGCTTTTTGACGGCTACGAGGCCATGCGCGACCTGCCTATGGAAGACGTCGAGGTCGAGACCCCCATCACTACCGCCACGTTCAAACAGCTTGCCGGCAAGAAACTCGCCATCGTGCCCATCCTGCGTGCGGGCCTTGGCATGGTCGACGGTATCCTCGACCTGGTGCCCTCCGCTCGCGTGGGCCACATCGGCATGGAGCGCGACGAGGTCACCCACGAGCCGCACGAGTATTACTGCAAGATGCCCAAGGATATCGACCAGCGCATCTGCCTGGTCGTCGACCCCATGCTCGCCACGGGCGGTTCGGCCGAGATGGCCATCAGCTACCTGCGCGGGCGCGGTGTCAAGGACATCCGCATGCTGTGCATCGTCGCGGCCCCCGAGGGCCTCAAGTCGCTGACTGAGAAGGATCCCGATGTGCATATCTATACCTGCGCCATCGACGACCATCTCAACGAGGCTGCCTACATCGTTCCCGGTCTCGGCGACGCCGGCGACCGCATCTACGGCACGCTCTAGTCGCTGGGCTAAGACGGCCGCGGCTGCAAATACGAAGAAACGGTGCGCGCGGTCGAACAAAAGGCGACCGCGCGCACTCCTGTTAACGGACGTTTTGCCCTGCAGGGTTCGAGAAAAACGTATTACCGTACCTGCGGCATAAAGAAGGTCTTAAGAAAACGAACAGGTGCGTATTAACCGATGCTTTTTCGGTTGTACTTTAGCGATTGGCTCGTACAATAGTCACCAATGTTTGGCGGGAACTGTTCTGTGAGGCGTTAAAAAGGAAAGTGAGGACGCCAGTGTTTCAGATAGCCGATCTGCTCGCTATCGTTGCAGGCGCCATCGCGGGCGCAATTGCCTTCCTTCCCTTTGTCTTTACGCTCAAGCCGGTTCTTGACGATAAGCAGAATGCGGACATGCTCAAGGGCATGGTGAGTCTGGCGGTCTCGGCAGTTGCCCTGCTCGTCTTTACCTTGGTTGTGTTTGCGTTGTTCGGAGAGGCATTTCGCATGTTCCTCCTGGGCGAGGCGATCGGCTTCGTGGCCTTTATGGCCGCCTGCACGGTTCGCGTCGCCAAGGCGCTGCGAGATCCTCATGAGGTCGAAAGGTAAGTCGTGGAAATTTTTGAAAAGCTGCCTGATGAGATTAATCATCTGGTCAGCGAGTTCAGCTCCACCCCTGTCGTGGGCGATCTGAGCTGCGGCATCACGCAGTACTCGTTTTGGCTGATCGTCTCCACGATCGTGCTCCTGATCGTCCTGGCCGTGTTCAAGAAGAAGCAGACCCTGGTCCCCAAGGGCTTCTTCGTCAACGGTTTCGAGTACATCATCGAGTACGTCGAGAACGATATCGGCAAGGGCGTCGTGGGTGAGAACTGGAAGAAGCACTTCCCGTTCCTGTGCTCGCTTTTCCTGTTCATCCTGATCAATAACATGATCGGCCTGATCCCGGGAATGAAGCCCGGCACCGGCGCAATCGGCTCCACCGCCGCGCTCGCCATCTTCGCCTTCGTGTACTTCATCTACTACGGATGCAAGGCTCACGGCGTGATCGGCTACATCAAGAGCCTCGCCCCGCAGGGCGTGAGCTTCCCGATGAACGTGCTTGTGTGGGTCGTCGAGCTTTTCTCGACCTTCCTGCGCCTCATCACGCTCGCCGTCCGTCTGTTCTGCAACATGTTCGCAGGACACGTGGTCATGGGCTCGTTCGCCATCATGGCGAGCATGTTCATGCAGCCGCTGCTTCAGCAGGTTTCTGCGGCCCACGCCGTCGGCGCCCTGCCTTCGCTGGCCTGGCTTGCCATCCTCATCCTGATCTATGCGATCGAGCTTGTGGTCGGCGCCATCCAGGCTTACGTCTTCACGGTCCTTACCGCCGTGTATGTCTCCGAGGCAGAGGAGGTCGCGGAGGAGGAGTAGTCTTCCGTTCGCGCCTTAAAGGTAAGGCAATTCGTTAAACCGCCGGTGCCCGTACCCATGGAGCCCGGCAGTTATAAAAAGGTTATCCTGCGTGAAATAAGACACGCACGACAAAGGAGGAATCGTGGGAGTTATCGGTTACGGTCTCGGTGTTATCGGCGCTGGTCTTGCTATCGGCCTGTCTGCTCTGGGTGCTACGGGTGCTATGGCCCGTCAGCCTGAGGTCCAGGGCCGCGTGTTCACCGTCTTCATCATGGGCTCCGCCTTCGGCGAGGCTCTGGCTCTGATCGGCTTCGTTGTCGCGCTGATCGTTAAATAGCACGGAGCGTCAAGTATGAATCTTTCATCCCAGAAGAGCGCGATCGCACTCTCCGCGTCCGCGGCCGCGCTGCTCATGCCGGTTTCCGCGTTCGCCGAGGACGGCGCTGCCGGTGCGGACATCCTCATCCCTAAGATGGCGGAGTTCATCCCGGCGCTTATCGCCTTCCTGATTATCTGGATCGTGCTGGCCAAGGTCGCCCTGCCGGGCATCATGAAAACCATGGAGGAGCGCGGCAAGAAGATCGAGGAGAGCCTCGACGAGGCCGAGAAGACCAAGCAGGAGGCCATCGCCAAGCGCGCTGAGTCCGACTCGATCGTCACCGACGCCCGTCGTCAGGCTGCCGACATCGTTCTCGAGGCCCGTAAGGACGCCGAGTCCGAGCGCGCCCGTATCATCGAGGCTGCTCACAAGGAGGCCGAGGAGATCATCGCCAAGGCCCATACGACCGTCGAGGACGAGCGCAAGTCCATCTACGCCGGTGCCGCGAGCTCCATTGCCGACCTGTCCGTTGCCGTCGCCACCAAGATCGTGGGCGAGGCACTCGAGGACGAGACCGAGCAGAAGAAGCTCATCGAGCGCTACATCCAGGAAGCAGGTAGCCTGAATGCCGACTAGCCGCTATCAGGACAAGGTGCTCGAGACCTACGCGCGCTCCCTTCTGGAAGCCGCTAAGGCCGAGAACCATGTGTTCGAGGACCTCGAGATGATCGAGCGCCTGGCTTCTGCCAGCCCCGAGATCATCGCCGTGCTCGACACCATGTCCAAGCGCGACCAGCTCGACCTTCTTCCCAAGGTGGCAGCTGCCTTTAAGTATGTTGCCGAGGAAGACGAGGATGTAGTGGGCGTGACCGTCACCACGGCGATCCCGCTCGACGACGAGCTGCGTCAAACCATCACTAAGAAATGCGAGCAGGACTTCGGCCGCAAGGTATTCCTTATCGAGCAGGTCGACCCGTCTATCGTGGGCGGCCTGGTTCTCGAGGCCCGCGGCGAGCGTCGTGACATTTCCGTCAAGACGCAGCTGCGCATCGCGCAGGAGACCCTCGCAAACTCTGCTAATTCGTACGGAGGTGAAGCCTAATGTCCGAAACCCTCAATGCCCAGGATATCGCCAAGAAACTGCAGGAGCAGCTCACGAGCCTCTCCGCGACGGTCGATACGCATGAGGTTTCAACGGTCGACGAGGTAGGCGACGGCATCGCGCGCGTCTCCGGCCTCAAGAGCGCCATGGCAGGCGAGCTTCTGGAGTTCAAGAGCTCCGATACCGGTGAGACCGTCTTCGGCCTTGCCCAGAACCTTGACCGTGACGAGGTCGGCGCCGTTCTGTTCGGTGCCGTCGACTCCATCAAGGAAGGCGACGAGTGCCGCACCACTGGCCGCATTATGGATATCCCCGTGAGCCGCGCCATGCTCGGCCGCGTCGTCAATCCGCTCGGCCAGCCCATCGACGGTTTGGGTGACATCGTCGCCACGCACCGTCGTCCTATCGAGTTCAAGGCCCCCGGCGTCATCGACCGTACCCCGGTGTGCGAGCCGGTTCAGACCGGCCTGTTGGCCATCGACTCCATGGTGCCTATCGGCCGTGGTCAGCGTGAGCTCATCATCGGCGACCGTAAGACCGGTAAGACCGCCATCGCCATCGACGCTATCCTCAACCAGCGCGGCAAGGGCATGGTCTGCATCTATGTCGCCATCGGCCAGAAGGCCTCCACGGTTGCCAACATCCGCGAGACCCTCGCTCAGCACGGTGCGCTCGACTACACCATCATCGTTTCGGCAACCGCTGCCGATTCCGCCCCTATGCAGTACATCGCGCCTATGGCCGGTGCCGCTATCGGCGAGTTCTTCATGTACAACGGCGAGGACGGCAAGCCCGCCAGCGAGACCAACCCCGGCGGCCACGTGCTCGTCATCTACGACGACCTGTCCAAGCAGGCCGTGGCCTACCGTCAGATGTCGCTGACGCTGCATCGTCCGCCCGGACGCGAGGCCTATCCTGGCGACATTTTCTACCTGCACTCTCGTCTGCTCGAGCGTGCCGTCAAGATGTCCAAGAAGAATGGCTACGGCTCCATGACGGCTCTGCCGATCATCGAGACCCAGGACGGCGACGTCTCGGCCTACATTCCGACCAACGTCATTTCCATTACCGATGGTCAGATCTACCTGCAGTCCGAGCTCTTCTTCCAGGGTCAGCGCCCGGCAGTCGACGTGGGTATCTCCGTGTCCCGCGTCGGTGGCGATGCACAGACCAAGGCCATGAAGCAGGTCGCCGGCAACCTCCGTCTGGACCTCGCTTCGTACCAGGAGCTCGCTGGCTTTACGCAGTTCGGCTCCGACCTTGACGAGGCTACTCAGAAGCAGCTCACCCACGGCGCTCGCATGACCGAGCTCCTGAAGCAGCCGCGCTACAAGCCGTTTGAGGTTGGCGAGCAGATTGTTACGCTGTTCGCTGGCAACGAGGGCTTCCTGGATGACCTGGAGATCGCCGACGTGCTGCCTTTCCGTGCCGAGCTCATCGAGTACATGGACAATGGCTTTGGCTCGCTGCTCGACAAGGTTCGCGCCAAGAAGATCGACGATGACACCAAGGCTGAGCTCCTGCGCGTCATCGGTGACTTCAAACAGCAGTTCATGGCCAAGCACCATGCCGATACGACTGGATCAGAGGAGAACTAAGCCCTATGGCCAACCTTCGCGACATTAAGAAGCGAATCTCCTCGGTTACCACGACCAAGCAGATCACGCGCACGATGGAGATGGTCTCTACGGCCAAGATCCGTCGTGCCCTCGATCGCTCCAAGCAGGCCGATCCCTATAAGGAGGCGCTGACCGACGTCATGCTGACGGTTGCCGGCGACGCCTCCTGCTCGGGCACCGATCCCATGCTGCAGAAGCATGAGAGCGTCAAGCATGGCCTGATTGTCGTTATTGCTTCGGACCGCGGCCTTGCCGGCGGTTTCAATACGACGGTGGAGCGCACGGCCGAAAAGCTCGCCGCTTCTTGGGCGAACGATGGCATCGAGTGCGAGATCATCGCGTGTGGGCGCAAACCGGCCACGTATTTCCGTGACCGCGCAAACGTTGCCATGCACTTTGAGGGCAACTCCTCTGAGCCCGATTTCAATCAGGCCCGCATGATCTCCTCTCATATCTGCGATGCGTATCGTGCCGGTGAGCTTGACCGTGTCGAGCTTGTCTACCACCACGCCAAGAACCGCGTGGATCAGGAGCTTCGCGTCGAGCACTTGCTGCCGCTCGATCCCGAGATGATCGCTATGGCCCACGGTCCGCGTAAGAACGAGACCGACGCCCCTAAGCGCATCTCGTCCACGTTCGAGTTCGTGCCCTCTCCCGAGCATGTTCTCGGCAAGCTTGTGCCGTCTTATATCCTGACGGTCATCTACCAGGCCCTGATCGATTCGGCGGCCGCCGAGCAGGGTGCGCGCCGTAAGGCCATGCACTCCGCAACGGAAAACGCCACCGCGATCATCTCGACCCTTACCCGCACGTATAGTCGCGTGCGCCAGGCTTCGATCACGACCGAGATCAACGAGATCGTCGGCGGAGCCTCAGCATTGGAGGAACAGTAATGGCTAATAACACCGTAAAGCTTGCGGTCGAGGAAGCCACCAAGAAGACGACTGCCGGTGATGGTCGCATCGTGCGTATCATCGGCCCTGTCGTCGACGTCAAGTTTGACGGTGCGGTGCCCCCGATCTACAACGCGCTCACGGTCGAGGCCGAGACCCCGATCGGTCACCTGAGCACGATCCTCGAGGTTGAGAGCCAGCTTCCGGGCGGCGTCGTCCGCACGGTCGCCATGTCCTCGACCGACGGTCTGCAGCGTGGTCTCATTGCCACCGATACCGGTGAGCCCATGAAGATGCCCGTTGGCCCCAAGACGCTCGGCCGCATTTGGAACGTCATGGGCAAGCCCGTCGACGGTAAGCCCATGCCCGAGGTGGAGGAGTTCTACCCCATCCACCATGCAGCGCCCCGCTTCGACGAGCTCACCACCAAGACCGAGATCTTCGAAACCGGCATCAAGGCCGTTGACCTGCTCGAGCCCTACATCCGTGGTGGCAAAACGGGTCTGTTCGGCGGCGCCGGCGTCGGCAAGACCGTTCTGATTCAGGAACTCATCAACAACCTCGCCCAGGAGCACGGCGGCACCTCGGTGTTCACCGGTGTCGGCGAGCGTACTCGTGAGGGCACCGACCTGTTCCTCGAGATGAGCGAGTCTGGCGTTATCGACAAGACCTGCTTGGTCTATGGTCAGATGAACGAGCCGCCTGGAGCGCGTCTGCGCATCGGTCTGGCCGGCCTTACCACCGCTGAGTACTTCCGCGATCGCGGCCAGGACGTTCTGCTGTTCATCGACAACATCTTCCGCTTCTCCCAGGCCGGTTCCGAGGTTTCCGCACTGCTGGGTCGTATGCCGTCCGCCGTCGGTTACCAGCCTACGCTGGCTACCGAGATGGGTGACCTCCAGGAGCGCATTACCTCGACCAAGACGGGTTCCATTACCTCCGTCCAGGCTGTCTACGTCCCTGCAGACGACCTGACCGACCCGGCGCCTGCCACGACGTTTACGCACCTCGACGCCACCACGGTTCTTTCGCGTAGCATTTCGTCGCTCGGTCTGTTCCCGGCCATCGACCCGCTCGCGTCTTCCTCCGACGCCCTCGATCCCTCGATCGTCGGCGAGGAGCACTACCGTGTCGCCGTCAAGGTCCAGGAGCTCCTGCAGGAGTACTCCGACCTTCAGGACATCATCGCCATTCTGGGTATGGACGAGCTGTCCGAGGAGCAGCGCCTTACGGTCAACCGTGCCCGTAAGATCCAGCAGTTCCTCTCCCAGTCCTTCCACGTCGCCGAGAAGTTCACCGGCAACCCCGGTGTCTACGTCCGCGTCGAGGATACCGTCCGCTCCTTCGCCGAGATTGTCGACGGCAAGGCCGATGACCTGCCCGAGCAGGCATTCCGCTATGCTTCCACGATTGAGGACGTGCGCGAGCGCGCCCGCAAGATGGGAGAGAAGTAGGTTATGCGTATCCGCATCGTGTGCCCCGTGAGCTGCGCCTATGAGGGCGACGCTGCGTTTGTGTCGATTCCGTCCACGGATGGCGAGTTTGGCGTTCTGCCCGCTCACTCCAGCGAAATCTGCACGATCGACCGCGGTTACGTTCGCGTTTCCGATAAGGCCATGGGCACTGTCGACCACACGTTTGCCGTGTCCGGCGGCTATGCCCAGGTTGCGGACGATGTCGTGACCGTCCTCGCCGAGCGCGCTTGCGATTTGGCGACCGTCGATGCCGACAAGGTTAAAGCTGATATTCAAGGTTTTGAAGAGAAGCTGGGTAATTTGTCGGAGGATGATGCACGCCGCGCCTACCTCTATAATGAAATCGCATGGTGTAAGCTCAAGCTTGCCCAATAGTCAAACGATTTAGCGTTCGACCATTTGCGAACACATCATGCCCGGGATGGCCTAGCCACCCCGGGCATGCTTTTTGAAAGGGTAGACCTTGGATATTATCCGCGTTGAGGGTGGCCACGCCATCGGAGGCTCCGTGCCCGTTTCGGGCGCCAAGAACTCCGCGCTCAAACTCATGGCGGCAACGCTTCTGGCGCCGGGCAAGACGACGCTGCAGAACGTGCCCGATATTTCCGATGTTCACGTGATGGGCAAGGTGCTCAAGGGCATGGGCGCTACGATCGATGTTCTCGACGAGCACACGCTCGAGATTGATACCTCTCAGGTCGATTCTTGGGAGGCCCCCTACGAGCTCGTTGCCAAGATGCGTGCTTCCACCGCCGTCATGGGACCCCTGCTGGGCCGCTTCCATCGCGCCAAGATTGCCATGCCGGGCGGCTGCAACCTGGGTGCTCGCAAGATCGATATGCACATTCTGGGTCTCGAGGCCCTGGGCGTTGAGTTCGATACCGCCCACGGTTACATCAACGCTAATGCGCCCCAAGGTCTGCGCGGTACCACCGTCACGCTCGAGTTCGCCAGCGTCGGTGCGACCGAGAACCTCATCATGGCCTCTGTGCGCGCACAGGGCACCACGGTTATCGACAATGCCGCCCGCGAGCCCGAGATTGTCGATCTCGCCAACATGCTCAACGAGATGGGCGCCAAGATTGTAGGCGCCGGTACGCCCGTCGTGACTATCGAAGGCGTGGAAGAGCTCCATCCCGTTACCCATCGCGTGGTGGGCGACCGCATCGAGGCCGGTACCTTTATCGTTGCAGGTGCGTTGATGGCCGACGATCGCGGTGTCGATGTCACGGGCTTTTGCCCCATTCACTTGGGCATGGTGCTCAAGAAGATGGAGCTCATGGGTATCGACTGCGAGCGCGTCGAGGATGGCGTCCATGTGAACCGTGCCGAGCGTATCAAGCCGGTCGACATCCAGACGCTTCCGTTCCCCGGCTTCCCGACCGACATGCAGGCGCAGATTATGGTACTCTCCGCCCTTGCCGACGGTAGCTCCGTTATCACCGAGAACATCTTCGAGAATCGCTTTATGTTTGCCTCTGAGCTGGTACGCATGGGTGCCGACATTCGTATCGAGAGCCATCATGCCATGATTAATGGCGTCAAGGGCTTCTCGGGTGCACAGGTTACCTCGCCCGATCTGCGTGGCGGAGCGGCCCTCGTCGTAGCGGGCTTGATCGCCGACGGGACGACCGAGGTTTCGGCCATCCATCATATCAAGCGCGGCTACGAGCAGTTTGTCGAAAAGCTGCAGGCGCTCGGCGCGCATGTCGAGCATGCTACCGTCCCCGATCCCGTCATCTACTAATACAGGTTGCCTATGTTTAATAAAAAGCCCCTCGCGGATACCACCGCCCGAAGACCCTCAACTGGTGCGCAGGCCAAGATCTACAGTCGCGATAACGTGGCTCGCTATTCCGAGCGCGCTCGTCAACGTCGTCGTAGCCACACGATTCGTCACGTCGCGCTCATTGTCGTGCTTGGCGTGCTGCTGAGTGCCACTACCGCTGCCGGCCTGTGGTTTGCCACCATTATGGGCAAGCTCGGCGATTCTAATGTCATTACCGACAATCTGCGTCGGGTTCTGGTTGACACCGATGAGGCAAAGGATCCGTTCTACGTGCTGCTTCTTGGCACCGACGGCCGTCCGGGCGAGGATACGTATCGTGCCGACTCGATTATCTTGGCACGCATCGACCCCACGCAAAAGCAGGCGACGCTCATTTCCGTTCCGCGCGACACCAAGGTCGAGTACAAGGGCGAGACCATGAAGATCAACGCCTGCCATACCGTTGGCGGTGCCGAGGCCATGGTCGAGGCGGTCAACGAGCTGTGCGGTGTTCAGATTTCCCACTATGCCGAGGTCAGCTTCGACGGTATGCAGGCGCTGATTGATTCGGTTGGCGGTATCGACATTAACGCAACCGATGATGTTGACGACCCCGAGCACCTGGATATTAAGATTACCGCTGGCCAGCAGCATATGGACGGTGCCACCGCCCTTACCTATGCCCGCTGCCGCTACACCTATGCCGACGGCGATTACACGCGCATGCGCCACCAGCGTCAGGTGCTTGGCGCCCTTGCCAACCAGATTCTCAATAACTTCGATGCCACGAAGATTTTTGGCCTGGTTAATTCGCTGTCCGATATGCTCGTAACCGATATGAGCGTTCAGGATATCGTGGCTACGGTCAACGCCATGCGCGGTATGGATGTCGACGGTATCTACTCGGCCAACCTGCCCTCGTACGCCGACGACAGCACCATGATCGACGGTGTGAGCTACGTCTTTGTCTACGAGGACGAGCTCAAGGAAATGATGGAGCGCGTCGATGCCGGCAAGGATCCCAAGGGTCCCAACACCATGGGTCTTTCCGACGGTTCCAGTTCTACGATCGGCGACCTGAACAACAACACGTCTGACGACTACGCAAACGGTACCGCAACTTCATCGGTCAGCTCTGACGATTCCGATGACTCAGGCGATTCGAGCGATTCGGACTACTACGAAGAGCCCACCGGCGACGGTAACGGCTACGAGGCCAACTACTAAGTTACGGCGTTTTACCAAACGCCGTAACGGCTCGACGCTGCGCGCCGCCCAAGGCGACAATTTGTCATTCAAAAGGCAGGGCATGACCAGAAGGTCAATGCCCTGCCTTTTTCATGCCAACTTGTTCGCCTTGGACGTCGCTCGCTGACGTTGGCTCAACCTGCGGTGCTGTGTAGTGGTAGTCGTTGGGGACGTTCTTAAATGACTAGTCAAAGGGGACACTCTTGCGGCACTTGGCACTTGGCACTTGGGGACGTTCCTTATGTGCCGGCAGTTTGGGACACTCCTTGCGTTAAGAGGCTGGCGTGCGTCAACCTGTTCTCGTTGCAGCAAAAAAATCGCCCCGTTCTCGGTTGAGGACGGGGCGATTCGTCTTTTGGGCTTATGCAGCCAGGCTTATGCAAAGCGGGCGACGAGTTCCTGCAGGACGTCGGTCATCTTGACGAGCGAACTGACCGGGACGAACTCGTTGACGCCGTGGTAGCAATAGCCGCCGGTGGAAAGGTTGGGGCAGGGCAGACCGCGGAACGACAGCTGGGCGCCGTCGGTGCCGCCACGAATTGGCAGCACTTGGGGCTCAACGCCGCAGGCAAGGTAGGCTTCCTTGGCAACATCAATAAGCTCGGGATAGTCACGAACGATCTCGGCCATATTTCGATACTGCTGCTTAATCTCGACCGTCACGCGCTCCTCACCCAGACGCTGGTTGAGCATCGAGGCAGCGGCATCAATAAGGTCGAGTTTCTGCTGGAACTTGGCGGCGTCATGGTCGCGGACGATATAGCGCGCTGTGGCGTGATCGACGGTCGCAGATACACCCTCAAGGTGATAAAAGCCCTCGTAGCCTTCCGTATACTCCGGGCGCTGTACGTAGGGGAGCAACGCGTTGAAGTCGCAGAACAGATTGCCTGCGTTGACCATACGGCCCTTAGCGTCGCCCGGGTGGATGGACTGGCCCTCAAAGCAGACGGTCGCCTCGGCGGCGTTAAAGCATTCCCACTCCAGTTCGCCGATGGGGCCGCCGTCGACCGTGTAGGCGTACTTGCAGCCAAAGGTATCGATATCCAACAGCTCGGCTCCGTGGCCGATCTCCTCGTCAGGGCAGAAGCAAATGCCGAGTGCGGGATGGGGCAGAGAAGGGTCCTGAGCGATACGCGCGACAAGCGACATGATCTCGGCGACGCCTGCCTTGTCGTCCGCGCCCAGCAGCGTGGTGCCATCGCTGCAGACCAGGTCCTCACCTGCGAGGTCGTTCAGGGCGGGAAGCTTGGCGGTACTCATGGCAACGGGCTTACCGTCAACCGTGCCGCAGACCAGGTCGCCGCCTTCGTAGTGTACGATGTGCGGCTTCACGCCGGCACCCGGTGCAACTTCGGTGGTGTCGAGATGGGCGATCAGGCCCAGGGCGGGCTTGTCCTCAGCGCCCGCACTTGCGGGGATATGCGCGCAGACATAGGCGTGCTCGGTCACGTGGGCATCTTCCGCACCAAGCTCGCGCAGCTCTTCAGCCAGCACGTTGGCAAGGTCAAACTGAACGGCGCTCGAGGGTACCTGGTCGCAGTTTGCATCCTCGGACTGCGTGTTGATCTGGACGTAGCGCAAAAAGCGCTCGAGGACATCGGGGTTCGTGGTGGTGTTTTCCATAAAGACCGCTCCAATCTTGGTCGTCGTGTGCAACAAGAACTCTAGCACGGTATGCCACGGCATACCGCGACGCTTGGATGGGGTAGAATCAGCCATTGAATGCAGAAGGGACGGAAGATCATGGATACGACAAATAGCTCGCGCGAACTACATCTGACGGTGGCGAACGAAGACTACTTGGAGTGCATGGTTCGCATTGAAAGCGAAGAGGGGGAAACCAACGGCGTTCGATCGGTCGACATCGCGCAGCGCCTTGGCGTCTCCAAGGCATCGGTCAATAAAGCGGTTTCGGCTCTCAAGGCATCCGAGCTTGTCGAGCAATCGCACTACGGCAAGGTGATCCTGACCGATCGCGGCCGCGAGGTTGGCACGGCTATCTGGTACCGTCATCGCCTCATCCGCACGTTTTTGGTTCAGGAGCTCGGTGTCGAATTTGAGCGAGCCGATTCCGAGGCCTGCATGATGGAGCATGCGCTATCCGAGGACACGATGAGCCGCTGGCTCGCCTATCTCGAAAAGCAGGGAATCAGCGTCGAGGAATAGCGGGATATATATGGATACGAGTTATTACAACCGCTTTGGTGCCGAGGAACTTACGTGCCGCTTGTCGAGCGAGACCTTGTTGGCGCAGGGCCCCATGGGCAGTGTTTTGTTGAGTGAGTACGATGCCGCCGACATTCCACCGGCGTTTTGGAATCTGGCAGAGCCGCAGACCGTTTCTCGTATCCATCGCTTGTATGTCGCCGCCGGCGCGCAGGTGCTCATTACCAATACCTTTCAGGCATCGAGCTATGCCCTCAAGCACGACCAGATTGCGCCGTCCGTGGCGGAGGTCAATCGCGGGGCCGTCGACGATGCCCGCCAGGCGCACCCTCAGCTACTGCTGGGCTCGATGGGCCCGATCGGTATTGAGTGGTTTGCCGAGGACTCTGTCGAGTATCGTGAAATCCGCGGCATTGCGCGCGAACAGGCGCACGCCTTGCTCAATGCTGGTGTTGACGGTCTGCTGATCGAGACGGTGACGTCTATCCGTAATCTGCAGCCCATGCTTGCCGGCGCCCGAGATGCCGCCGACGGCATGCCTGTTCTGGTGAGTTTTGTCGTTGACGATAAAGGCGACCTGCTGGGCGATGGCCTCAACATCGAGGCAGCCGTTTTGTACGCCGAAAAACACGGCGCAAACTCGGTTGGTGTTAATTGCTGTTCGCTTGCGGCCGCGAATGCGGCGGTGCCCAGGATGGTTGCATCGGCGACTACTCCCGTTACGGTGCGTCCCAACGTAGGCGATCCGGTCCAGACTCAGGATGGCCCCGTATGGCACGAGAATCCCGAAGCTTTCGCGCGCGCATGCATCGAATGGAGACATGCCGGCGCCGCAATGGTGGGCAGTTGCTGTGGAACCACGGCAATCACTACGGCAGCGATGGCCGAGGCGCTCGATATATAAAGGGCAAAACCGCTCCATACGGGGCGGTTTTTTTATTGCTTGCATGTCCTCGGCAGCATTTGCCCAAATGGTGAATGCTGGTGCCGGCAGGTTGCTGAGTGCGTGTTGCGGGTATACCTCATGCGTACCATGATCCAAACACTGTGAGGTGTCTGCGCGTGTGCGCGATAATTCATTTTGGAACTGACGGTTGGCGCGCCCGCGTCGACGACGACTTTACCGCCGACAACGTTGCCCGCATTGCCGATGCCGTCGGCGAGTTGTGGCAAAAGACCAATCCCGGCAAAACAGTATATATAGGGTTCGACACCCGGCCGCAGGCGCGCGAGTTCGCTGAGCTTGCGGCAGGCGTGCTTGCGGCTCACGGATTGGACGCAGTGCTCGCATCTCGGCCTGTCCCGACCCCCGCCCTCACGTGGGCGGCGGCGTATGACGGCGAGGCCTGCGGCGCGCTCATGGTGACGGGGTCCCATCATCCGCAGGGGTATCTGTGCCTTAAGTTGCGCATGGGAGATGGCTCGACGGTCAATCAGGATGTCATCGAAGAGCTCGAAGAGACCATGGCTCCCGAGCCAATGGGGATCGAGGGGCAATATCGCACCGCGGATATTATTCCTGACTATATGCAGGCGGTGGCATCGTTTGTCGATGCCGAGGCCATTCGAGCCGCTCACCTGCGTGTGGTAGTTGACCCCATGGGCGGTGCGGCCCAGGGATATCTTGCCGACCTGCTGCGGGAGCTAGGCGTCGAGGTGCACGAGATTCATGCCGGACAGCCGTCCGATCAAGAGGACATTTGCCCCGACCCTGTTGAGCCATGGGTGGACGCTTGCGAGCGTGCGGTTGTCGAGGACGGGGCGTGCGCGGGCCTGGTGACCGACGGCGATGCCGATCGTATCGGCGCGGTCGACGAACGCGGTAGATATATACATCCGCATCAAATCATGGCGCTTGTTTTGGGCGACCTCGTTCAATTCCGCAATTTGGAGGGGCGTGTCGTCGTCAATCTCTCGTGCTCGACGCTCGTGCGTCGCATTGCCGAGGCGCTTGGCTGTCGCGTGACCGTTAAGCCGGTCGGTTTCAAATATATAGCCGCAGAGATGAAGAAGGGCGGCGTCCTCATGGGAGGCGAGGAGGCCGGCGGTATCGGCATCGCTGCGCATATGCCCGAGCGCGATGGAATCCTTGCTTGCCTGATTCTGTGTGAGCTTATGGCAAAGACGGGCGCGCCCTTGGGCGTTTTGGTCGATCAGCTCGAGGCCAGTTTTGGTAAGACGAGCTACGGGCGTCGCGATTTGCGCCTTGAGGCCGAAGACGCCGAAACGTTACGAACCCTGCTGCCGGGCGTAAACCCCAAGTCGATTTGTGGCAAGGTGCCGCAAAACGTTAGTCATATGGATGGCTTGCGTTTGACATTCGAGGATGACACGTGGCTGCTGGTCCGTCCTAGCGGGACCGAACCAGTGGTGCGCGTCTACGCCGAGGGGTTCTCGGTGGAAGAACGTGATGAGTTGCTCGATGCTGGCTGTGCTTTAGCTAGGGGGACGTATCCGCTTTAACCATGAGACTGCCTTATATAAAGAGATGCTCGGCGAGCGGTAGGTAACGGCTGGCAAACGTTAGTCGG
This sequence comes from Collinsella sp., assembly GCA_018376905.1. GTDB lineage: Bacteria > Actinomycetota > Coriobacteriia > Coriobacteriales > Coriobacteriaceae > Collinsella. The sequence goes on from JAHAAK010000007.1 coordinate 84,617, forward strand.
ATTCAAAGATGTGTAGGAAATGTGTACGCCCAGATTCCCGCCCACGGGGCCCCTCCGGTCTGGCAATATAACTCCTTGCCGCGCGGCCCGGTGGAACCGGATGAGCCGCAAAGCGTGCACCTTGAGAACCGGATACTGCGAGGATGGACACATTCAGTGTCGCATCCGGG
>JAHAAK010000053.1 GCA_018376905.1 Collinsella sp.
GGTCGAGGCGGCATAGGATATCAACCGTATTCCAGATTCCAGTACGCCGGGCCGACTCACTTCGGATCGGGCGCTACACCAACTTTCTCGACACTACCCCACGGTCGCGCGGCGCCTGCAGGAAGCCGAGCCACGAGTCATGCGACTCCGTGTCCACCACCGATACGCCGAGCACCTGCCTCCAGCCGGACTCGTCGCAGCCTATCGCCGTGACAGCCGCGGTCGAAGCCGCGCGGCCCCCGCAGCGGCACTTGAAGTAGGTCACGTCGAGCCAGATTAAGGGTATCGAGCGCACCTCGAACGTCCCTCCGCCAGGTCGGCTATCTCGGCGTCGAGGCTAACGGCGATTGTACCCACACGGCCCCTGCCGAGCCTCCCGATGCCCATCTTCTCGGCTACCCTCTGCACCTTCCTAGTGCTGGTGCCGGTAGCGCACATCTCGGCCACCGCCGCGACGAGCGCGCGGTCGACGCGCCGGTGGTGCTCGAGGACGTCCTCGGGGAAGAAGCCGCCCGTCCAGAGTTGAGGGACACCCAGGTTGAGCATACCCACGCATGTCACGAGGCGGCCTCTGTTGCCGTTCCTATTGTTGGCCCCATCGCCGCAGAGCTGGTCAACCTCGGCGTCCATGATGGCGGTAACCACCTGCACGGCAAGCGGCATGAACAGAGATTGGATGTCCACCACCCCGTCCGCCAACTTCAGCATCGCAACGGACGCGGCATCGCGTCTGACAGCATCACCATAGCGGTCACCGCTCTTTCCCAGAATCCGTATTATGGTATTCCGGATTCAAGAAAAGGGGCAGTTTTCCCCTTTTCGACGGCAGGCCGTCGGCGGATTTACATCAACATATCCGGTGCGATCGAAATCATAAGTCACATTAAAGCAGTGATTAACACTTATTTCTTCAATGCGCAGGACCACTGCATGAGACCAGCTCTAATCAACGCAAAATAATGGGAAGAGAATTTACGCGCAAGGTATATAGGCCATTTCCAATTATTATATGCAAGCTGAGCGGCCCCATTACCAACCACAAGCGCCCAGACGCCCATGCCAGTAAAGGAAATTAAGACATACGACAATACAAAACCTGCAATAGCCGAAACTATATAAGCCGGGAGATAGGGGATTTCATTCGTACTGATAATGTAATTACAACACAATGAATGATGGTTCCAAACCGCAAGATAAACAACCAAGGCGAAATAAAGAAGCCCGTCGGGGGAAAAACCTTTCTTAACTAGGAACAAGACTGGGAAGCCGACAAACCAGACACCGATCGTGCATACAACAATTAAAATCCAATATAGAGACAGACTTTTTTCAATAATTTTTCGTGCAGTCTGAACTTCGCCACCAGCATAAGCAGATTGAAACATTGGAATAAAAGATCGAACGTAGGCGCTGGCAAACCCGTAAATTGCACCGCCAACTTGAATAATTAATGAATACTGAGAGTTAACCTCCACACCAAGAAAATAGGAGCAGAGCAGCGAACTCAACTGAGTGGAAGCATAGCAGCAAAGTTGAACAACGCCGTCCCTCCACGCCAAATAAGCCACTGAAATAAACGTTTCTTTTATTTCAGAAATAGAAACACCCGTACAAGCATCGTTTGCTTTTTTTATCGCCTCTGAGTGAACCTCCAGAAAGCGACCGCAAAAAAATCTCAGCACAATGTCATTAAACAGATAACCGATGGCAGCGCCAATGATGCCAAAACCCATAAACAGCAAAAACGCAGAAACCACAAGCTGCCCAATGCGACCATAAGACTTTGCCCTGCTTTCAGCGGAAATATCCCCGAACCCTCTCAGGCAGGTCGTATAATGAAAAAAGAATAGATTAAAAAACACATCAAAACAAAAAATTAACCATGCGGTCCAACAAGAAAAGGGATCAATAGCACTTGAAATTGAAGAAATGTAGGCAGTTCCAACTGTAGCGGTAAGCATCAGGACAACGCAAGAAATTAACGCGTAAACAATCCGGGATGTTTTAATCAATTTGCCAAGCAGCTCATAGTCTACAGAATCACCAACTTGAGATGAATCGTAGCCGCTCTTGCTAATGCTACGCGCACCGCTAAGACAATAGACAATATTTCTCGCAAAAGTTGGTGTAAAGCCAAATTCAAATAACAGCGTTAAATTCCCAATGGCAACAAAAGTGTACCAGAGACCAAGTTCGGCGTTAGATAAGTAAGCAAGCAGAAACGGAAGAAGAAGGAAGCTGCTCCCCATTGAAAGAACAGTGCTTACATAGTTCCATATAATGTCTGACTTGGTAGTATTAATTTTTGCCATTATTTAGCCATCTCCACAACATCCTTTGATGGCACCCTGGATTGACAGGGCCCCTTATCTGAAAAGGCGGGCAGCGCCATAAGCATAAAGAAATTACATGCTGGATATAACATTCCGCATTCAACAAACCCCATTAGGGAATACAAGACCAAGCCCATGAATGTCACGTGGGCCGAAATACGCGCTTTATTTATCGCTACGCAATAGAAAGCAACAAACGCGGTAAATGGGATCAAACCGTATTGAATAAGTAGTCGACAATATGCATTGTCAAGCATGACTCTTGTTTGTATTAAATAACCACCCGTTGCAGACGGCAGCGAAACTATGGCCGTTAAGTCATTACCAAAAACAGTCAGAGGGTAGTTTTCAAAATAATAGGCGGAATAAAAAATCCGGTTGGTCATTAAATTATCAAGCTGAACAAGACATTTATTGGCACCATGGGACCACATAAAGGGCAGGGCTATACTAACAATCGCCAGAAAAAGCGGTAAAAAAGTAAATAGGGACCCATATGGTTTTGAACGGGGGCTTCTGAATGAAATAACCGAATACAAGGCCATTACGAAAATGCCTGCTGCAGAAGTTTTTGAATCAGCTACGAAAAAAGCAATTGCGAAACAGAAGATGCCCGCAAGACCGCTTCTGCCTTTCAGCTCAAAAATAGAAGCAGAATAAGCAATAAACAAAAGCTGTCCAAAATTATTAGGATGGGCAAAACCCATCGAATTTCGTACAAAATTGCTACCGCGCGACATTAATACAGAAGGAATGGCACCGACACTATTGAGACCAACAACCATCAATAGCATAAAGACGGACGATACAAGAATAGACCTTGAGATGTAGTATTCAGGGACGTCTTCAGCGCAAAGGCAAAACAGCGCCAACCAAATAATCTGAGGGGCTTTATTTGATTTCAGCGACCCGACGCAAATTAAAATCAGCAGCAAGCCAACTAGCACTTTCACATGAGAAGTCTTTTGTAGTAAAAGCTTCAGCAGTAGAAACGCTAAGGCAAACAACTCAAGGACCAGCGAAAGCACCGCAAGAGAAATCCCAAACACATTGGTAGCATTTACTGATCCAATATAATAGGAAACTGAAAATAAAGCCAAAGCAAAGCTGAACAGTACAGCCCCGGCATTTGCTCGTATAATCTCAGTCCATGATCTTTCCACATTAGTCAAATTCAATTAACGTACCCCATAAACAAACTTAGTAAAGCCAATTGCAGCCATAACACGCCTCGCAAGAAGAAGACGGATCGTAATGCGATTTTTCACTTCAGAGATAAATCGACGTGAATAGCGGTGAGAAGCAAAGCCTTCCATTAAATAGCTGAAATACGACTGGCAGACCATATTAGAGACAGGCTTAAAAAGCTGATTCGATTCCAAACGTGCACAATTACGAATCAAAGATAAGACTTCCCTGACTGCAGATTGCTTATATAGTTCGCTTAAATCCGGATTCACGTGACATAGCTCATATAGTTTTACCAGTAAATTATCAACACTCTCGATAGCCGAGATATCAGTATTTCTCGTTACTGAATCACTATTGTTGACATAGCAATAGACCGCCGAGTCCACTACTTTTACACTTTCAGCCAGACGATAAGCATCTACCATAAACAACGCGTCTTCACCGAAACGAATGCCATCTTCAAATTTAAGAAAACCATTCCGGAATAATGATTTCTTAAATATCTTTCCCCAAACGCTTCGGAATACAACACCTTTAGTAAAGCTCGAAAACGGAACTTTATTAACATTATCCCAAAATGCAAGGCTAAGAGAGCATGCTGTTTTCCAGTCGATGCTTATAGCCTTGCCCGAATAATCGCCATGCTCATTCAGTAGAGCCCCGATAACCAAGCTACAGCCATCTGAGGATTCAAGCAACAGCCTAACTGCATTTATAGGCAGCATATCGTCAGCATCAACAAATGCCACCCAATCACCGGAGGCCTCATCGATACCCCTATTACGCGCCACGCATACACCACTATTGTTTTGACTAATCAGCTTAATCCGGTTGTCGCCCTCTGCAATAGCCATAACTAGCTCAGCGCCACGATCTGTCGACCCATCATCAACAATAATTATTTCAATGTTGCTCACACTCTGACGCTGAAGACTATTTAATGTCTTTTGAATCGTTTTTTCAGCGTTATACATCGGCACAATCACGCTCACGAGAGGATTGTCGACCAAGGAAGATTGACAGCAATTTACTTGCTTGCTTGTTGACGTCATAAACAGACGCCCCCCCCCGCAAGCTTATTTGGACGACCCATAGAAATAATTGCGTCAATCCATTCGGCAACATTAAAGGAGCACTTTAAAAATTTATCAGAAATATCAGCCGCATCTGGAACGCCAAATGAACAGACACAAGGTAATCCGTTAAGCTGGGCTTCAATTGCGGCAACACCAAGTCCCTCAAACGTAGATGGAAATACAAAACAGTCAAATGAAGACAGAATGTCTTTAATATCTTTTCTTTCGCCTGCAAACAAGACACTAGATGAGATACCCAGCTTAGCCGCAGATTCCTGAAGACTCTTGTGTAGGGGGCCATCGCCAACAATCATTAATTTACAGTTGGATTTAACTGTTAGCAGTTCCTTCATTATCTTTAAAAGAAAAATATGATTCTTTTGACTAGTCAAACGTCCAACAGTACCAATAAGAAAATCTTTTGACGAAAGGCCGAACTCTTCCCTAATTACTACCCTGCTGACAGGATCGTACTCCATGTCATTAAAAATTAAGGCATTTGGAAGCACCTGAAAATTATCGCCCCAGAAGAATGAACCCGCTTCTTTTGAACACGCAAGCCTAACATTAGAATTACGTAACGCCGCACGGCGATTAAAACGGCTTATAACTTGAGTCGGCAAACCGCCCAAAAAACGAGAATTGTGAGAATGAGCAATGCGGACAGAGACATTCGCCCGTTGAGCTGCTCGCAAGACATCCGCATATAAAAGATGATTAAAGTTACACCAAACCGCCTGGTAACGATTTGGTTCATCTTGAAATAGATGGTCTAGATACTCAAAGCGCTTAATAGGCCTATCAATATCCGGGCAAATGTGGATTTCGGAGTTCATCTCGTGAACGAATGCAACATCTGATAAATCAGACGTTGCAAGAAATTCAAACGTAGCATATGAGCTAAGGGCCTTTATATACCTACCAACAACGATTTCGGTTCCACCCAGCCCATTTGAAAGGCCAGATACTAAAACCCTAGGCTTATTGTGGTCTAAGGCAGACGAAACCATTAAAAAGCCTTCCTTCCAAATCTAAGTACCGATAGAACAGAGGAGATGAACCAAGACAGCTTGGGTCCAATTACTGGCGCAAGCTTTTTCCGCATTTCAACACGGAACTTCTTAGCGGGTGACAACCAGGTGCCTGAATAATGGTGAATAGAATATGTATCATCAGTAATTTCAAACTTGCCACTATGACTGTCTAGGGGATCAAAATAAGTAGCAGGGTATGCAGTGAAACCATTTAACTGCTGAAATGAACCATCTCTCTTAAGAGCACAACTCACTTCCAGGTAATCAGTTAGTACCCTCGGAGAGGTATCCATAGAGTTGCGGCCTTTTCGCATCTCAAATCTCATAGATTCATATAATTTTGCGACATCGCTCATGACATGGCTTCCGGCCTCAGAACCCATGATGAGGCCGGGATTCAAGAAGAAATTATTCTTCATGAATCCCGCAAAAGCCTCATTATCTAAAAGCTCGTCCAGAGGCTTCAGGACTTCGACATCTGTATCGAGAAGGATTCCACCCTCTGAATACAGTATTCTGTAGCGCGCATAATCGCTGACAAACGCCCATTTTTTTGAGGCATATGCCTCACGACAAAATTCACATTGATTTATATCGAAATTGCTTTCGTCCCATCTACGAATTTCCCAATCAGGCATGATCTTCGACCAAGACTCAATGCATTTTCTTTCAAGTTCAGGAAGCTCACTTCCACCGAACCAGATGTAGTGCAGAACTTTAGGAATCATCAATTCCCTTTCGAACAATAGGCTACTTCTTTATGATTTTTTTAACCAGACGCTTCATCGGGTCATAAATTCCAAGCTTTTCGCATGTATGCCTAGCAAAGCGCTCGGCTTTTACTTTTCCGGAATCGGGGAACCACTTATTCATAAGCTCCTCACCATCCAGATTCGCCACATCAGCCATGAATTCATCGCGACGCGGATTCGGCTTCACGGACTTAGTAAGTTCACGAACACATTCTACTGCAGCCTCAACATCAATCTCCTTCATACGGGCATAGCTTGAGGCTCGATCAAGCAATTCTTGTCCCTCATCGCTTTGGATGAGAACTCGAGTGACGCCTCGATTGTCGTCGAACTCTTTCGAGAGTCGATAAACATCGAAGAAATCCCAGCAAGTCAAATCAGTAACGCGATAACGCTTTTTAAACGGGCATTCGTAACAAATGGGTCGATCTGAAAGATCAGCAAAAAAAGCCCTTAGGTAAGGATCTGTTTCGACACCTTCACTGTACAGCCGTTCACCATACAGAGTCTCGCCTTCGAGCTCGCACATATTTGAATAGCGATAGCCAAACCGTGATTTATCTCTAAAAAGAACGGTCTCACCTTTTACGCCAACCTTTGCGTCAAGCCATTCGACCTGCCGCGCGAACACAGCGCGAGCGGGGTTCGCGCGGCAGACGAAGTCTGCCACGCGTAAATTTGCCGGCTTGCCGCCCAAAAATCGAAGCAGACCTTCGCATTGACAAGGGGTACCAATAAAGAGAACTTCACGTCCAGTTTTTAGTTGTTGTTTGACCTCGGGATACGCAGGGCCAACAACGCTCTGAACATATTTACTGTTGCGGAAGCGCCAAAGTTCATCAACGCTTTCCACAGAAAAATGTCCGACCTTAAGTCGCCCAGGGGCTCCTTCGGCTCGCACAAGCTGTTCACCGCGCAAATAACCTGCACCAAACACAATACCGCCGTTGGCAATCACGGCCTGAGCAAGGGCAGTGAAGGCTCCACCAGAAGTGCTTTCAGCAAGCACCTTTTGATCATTATGCTGGACTAGAAAGGCTCGTTGGGACTTAGGCTCGTCCTTATCAACATTAAGCACTGGGCAAGCCTTTTCGCATAATCCGCAATCAATACACTGGTCAGCATTGACTACGGGGTACTCGCAGCCCTCGGCGTCATATTCCATTGATATGCACTGCTTGGGACATTTTTGAGCACAGGCAGCGCAACCGCAGCATTTACTTTTGTCCGTGATGGAGATCATACTGTTCCCTACAACTCAAGAGCTGATTTAAGCCAATTGGCCGATTCATTCCTATACACATTAAGTCGTTGACGTACTGACACAAAGTCGATTTCATTTGCCATTGCGGCACGGAAAGCATCCTTCGATTCGCAAATACGATCGGAGTTTCCAAGGACACGCAACAATGTATCAATACGTGAGTTCGTAGACTGAGCACCCATATTCTCGTGGCGACGGAACGAGAAGAAGGGCACCTCAAAAATACTTGAGAAAACGCTTCCGTGGAAAGAGTCAGTACAGACATACGAAGCATGGGCAATCAAGTTGACCCACTCAGCCGGACCGGCTTCCCAAGGATAATAATCCGCGTAATCGTCATCAGCCTTAACATACTCATCGGGATGAGCAATGGCGACGATCTTCAAATTATGCTGCTTGGCAAGCTCTTGGGCACATTCACGATTCCATGCATTCTTACCCATGAAATAGCAGAAAACATAGGGCTCGTCAGGAACGTCAATCGAAGAGGAACAAGCAAGGCTTGCCCACTGATCTCTAGCCAGCAGCATCGTAGGGTCGCATACAACAGAGCATCGGACGCCCGTAGCTTTCTCTACCAAATCCGCTCCCGTATCCTCGCGAACAGAAATGGCCGAAAAATCGGAAAGAAAATCTTTTGTTTTACGAAGATATTTTTCAGAAAGGGAAGATACTCCAAAACTAGTGGAATAAGACACCTTGCGGACAGGAGGCTGCACGAAAGATAGTGTAAAGTACCTACCAGCAATGTTAACAGGCAGCCAAAGCTGATCGCTGCCAACAACAACGCTGTCATAATCAGCCACAAGCGCCCCAAGTTCTTCAAACGAAGCGGCTTGAGGAGTAAAACTAAAATGTGTTGACTCGAAAGATGAAAATGCACTTTTCCTCTTTGCCATTTTCTTTCCAAAGTCAGCATCAAGCTTCTGCTTGATGCGATGCTTTACAAAACCCAGCTTTGCACGATAAAGATCTACATCAAATAGATGCTCAAGATAGTAATCATTGCGTCCTTCAGAAATAGCATGACCCAGGCCACGTTTATCAATAGTATTGACTTCAACTCCCAGCTCCTCAAGGGCACGCTGGGTCGCGTACGCCTGAAGAACGCTGCCAAAGTTGATTTTGTCATGACACGACGCGACTGCGACTCGCTTAGAACATGTAATAGTCAAGCTATCCCCTTAATCAACAGAACCTAAATAGGTCATATAACAATCCAATAACACTCTGGCCGCAGCATTAATTTCAAATACCTGCAAACCGGCATCGTCGCCAGGCGCGAAGACCTCTGTGCTCAACTCAATAAGTCTTTCGGCCCACTTTATACAGGAGCTAGAAAGTGATTCAAATTGCATCATGGATGTAACAGCGGTCTCAGAGGTAACGGTATCAGACGCAAGAATGGGTGTATGCGATGCCTGGCATTCAACTCCGACCATTGGGAGGCCTTCATACAGGCTCGGCAGGCAGAAAACATCAAATGCTCGATATAAAGATGCTGCGTCGCTTCTAGTGCCCAAAAACCGAACAGAATGGCTAATCCCCAGACAATCAGCTTGGTCCTTTATCTGTTCAACCAACGGACCAGAACCAACCAAAACTAAAACTGCATCATTACGAATCTTTAAAACCTGATCGAATATATTAAGCAAATATGAGTGATTCTTCTGCTCTGTAAAACGACCAATGTGCCCAATTAGAAGCTGTCCATCAGCAACACCAAGCGATCGCCGCGTCCTTAGACGATCCTCATCATCTGGCGCGAAAACAGACAAGTCGACAGCATTACGCATGACTACAAATTGAGAACTCGATCCAAATAACCATTCACCAGCGAATTTACTACATGCAAAACGGTGAGTCGGATACCGGTTTGATTGCGTTTTCAGCACGGCCTTCAGGGCATTCTTGGCATACTCACCCCTACCACTCGTAGAGTGGCTATGGGCGATACGCACGGGGACACCCGCCTTCTTCGCAGCACGAAGAGGAAAGACCGAAAGCGCGTTGATGTGACTATGGACAATCTTCCAGCCCTCTTGCTTAAAGAGACGCTGAAGCTCTCGCTGGTATTCAGCTACATGCTGATAGGGCGGTATCTCAAAGACCCTGCCACCGAGCGATTCGATCTCGTCACGGGGAACAAGCGTCGAATCGGAATCAACAAGAAAGTCAAACTGCACTTTACCGCGATCGATGTGACGATAGTAATTCATAACGACAGCTTCGACGCCGCCACCAACCATCTTGCCAACAACCTGAGCCACCCTAACCGGTTCAGTCATTTAGCAAGCACCTCCACCGGTAAAGACCTCAACGACCGTGAGGAGAACAATCTTCAAGTCCGTGATGGGGCCGCGCTTGGCGATGTACTCCAAATCACGGCGGACCATGCCGTCGAAGTCGGTATCGTTGCGGTCAGTCACCTGCCACCAGCCGGTAATGCCCGGCTTCACAGCCAAGCGCTGCAGGTCGTACTCGGTATACTCCGCGACCTCGTTGGGCAGCGGCGGGCGCGGGCCGACGACGGACATCTGACCCATGAACACGTTCAGGAACTGCGGAAACTCGTCGATGGAGTGCTTGCGAATGAACCTGCCGATCTTGGTGACGCGGGGGTCCTCCCTCATCTTGAACATGGCGCCGGCGATCTCGTTCTGCCCCTTGAGCTCGGCGAGGCGCTCGTCGGCGTCCTTGTACATGCTTCGGAACTTCCACATGCGGAAGGTAGTCAGACTGCCGTCGGGGCGGGTCTGGCCAACGCGGATTTGGCTGTAGAATGGGCTGCCGTCGCTCTCCAGGCGGATGAGCGCCGCCAGCACCAAGCTGGGAATCGCGATTACGACGAGCACAGCACCGCTGAACACGATGTCGAACGTGCGCTTGACGGCCCTATAGACAAGGCGCGAGCGGTCCCAGTCCATGATGGATTGCATAGCCTTGTACCGGCCGGCGCCCTCACGCCGGTCCATGGCCTGAGCAATCAGCGCCGCCCCCGCGGGCGCATTACTCTCTGTTACTTCTTTAGCAGCCACAATAAAACTTACGTTCCTGTCCCCAGGAACCCCCCCCCCATCTATGAATCCAAAATCAAGTAATTTGCCGGCGCAACGTCTCCCTTACGTTTTGCTGGGCACGTCTAACGGAAGCAGCTCCCTAAATGTGGAGTCACCCTCGCCCACGTCTACCAGGCACCAGCGTTTATGACGGTCTATCTTCTTTACACGGGCCTCTTGCCCCACCAAGGGCCCCTGTTCTATGTGCAACACGCCGTCTTCTATGCGCGCGACGCTGTTGCGCACTACGCCGTCGTCGTCCAGAACGCTGCGGTACCAGTCCTGTGCGTCGTCCGGCATGGGCATGTACGCCCGCTCCCTACTGCCAGCGATACGGCAGCCAAAGCTCAACTGGGCCAAAGCCTTGTCGAGCATGGCGACATCGCGCGTGGCGACGAAGAAGTATTCCTTGTACATGGGTTTGGTTTGAAGCGACCAGGCGCCGTCCCGCTTAAACCAAAACTCCTTTTGCATCACAAAAGCGTCCTGCATCAGGTTGTGCGGGATAATGCGGCGAACCTTTTCGCAGGTCTCGCGCTCTTTTCCATGGGGAGTGTGGACCAGATACCAGCGGACGCGGCCATGCTGGCTGTTGGTAGTGGCGCCGTTAAATGCGCCCGGCAGCTGCTCTTGGCGCCGTGCCGTCTGTTCCATGTTCTCGCCCCCTCTTTTGGCTTTGCGACGCACACAAATGCAGGGGCGTTTAGAACAGGCTTCTCGCTCGCAGCTAGGCGCAGTCGCAAAAGTACAGGTTTTT
>JAHAAK010000054.1 GCA_018376905.1 Collinsella sp.
CGCATCGCCCCTTGCCGGATTCAGATTCGACAAGGGGCGACCATTGTGCAATCGCAAGAAGATGACGGGGCGGAATGTCAATCCTGGTCTAACAGAGCCATAATTAAAAGCGATCCGAGCAGCGTCCCTAGCAGCATTGCTATACCCTCGTTTTTATAGCCGAGATAGAACTTGTGGATGCCAAGGGCGCCAAGGCATATTGCAAGCAATCCGGCGACTATCTTACTTTTTGGGGACGTTGAATTTGCTGGGGAATTGTTGTTTGCGGTGTTGGAATAAAAGAGTCCCTGCTCGCCACGGGGTTCCTGCCCACCACGGGTGTTGGATGTCTCTAATCTACTTCCATCAAAGTGATGGTCGAGAATTCGACGCTTCTGTTCATCGAACTCTTCTTGGCTAATTGCCCCCATTTCCTGCAGCTCTTTGAGGGATTTTATTTGGTCGAGTATTTCCATCGCATTCCAATCGGTAGGAGCTGAATGGGCAAGAACCCCGTTTAATAAACCAAGAATATCCTAATTTGGGATATCCAGATACGGGATATAGCTTTGACGGCATGAACGTTGACGCTAACAAGGTGTGCGGTCGTTGCCTCGCTCGCATGAGAAAAGAATCTGGTTTGACCTAGGTCGATATTGCGCGCGCCCTTTGCGTGCCGCAATCGTTTGTGTCGAAGGTCGAAACAGGAGAACGGTCTCTTAAGCTATACGAACAATTTGATTATGCGCGTGCATTGGGTATCTCCGCTCTAGCCTTGTCTGAGCGCCTGCAATCAGAGATGGATATGGCGGGTCTCAAGGGATTCGAAAAGAAAAGCGGTAATTAAATATCAAAATCAACTTGATGCATTCACTCAGGTTGAGTTTCGCCGCGCGCATGGCCCGCATTCGTGCTCGAACGGGCGCAAGGGTGCTTAAGGTCGACTTAATCGCCCGCGCTTGTTGTGTGTGGCGGGCGCCGCCTCGGGCATAATGGAGCGCGAGAGGAGCACGCATGAACGAGCGCATACTGGTAGTTGATGACGAGAAGGCCATCGCCGACCTGGTTGGTATCTACCTTACAAAAGAGGGCTTTGACGTCCGGATCGCCTACAGCGGGGCCGATGCGGCCAAGGCAATCCTGGAGCAAGAGTTTGACCTGGCGCTGCTCGATGTCATGCTGCCCGATATCGACGGCTTTGAGCTGCTGCGTACCATCCGTGCCGGCCATACCTATCCCGTAATTATGTTGACGGCACGCGATGCCCAGCAGGATAAGATCGAAGGCCTTTCTCTTGGCGCGGACGATTACGTGGTCAAGCCGTTCCGCCCGCTGGAGCTCATCGCGCGCGTTCATGCTCAGTTGCGCCGCTACACCAGCTACGGTAGCCGCGCGCAGGCGACCGAGTCGCCGACCCTCCAGCTCGACGGCCTCGAGATCAACCGTGACGCTCGCTCCGTGACGGTGGACGGTGCGCCGGTGCGCCTCACGCCCATCGAGTATTCCATCTTGCTGTATCTGGCCGAGCATCACGGCAGCGTAGTGCCCGTGGAGGACCTGTTCCGCGCGGTGTGGAACGAGGACTTTATGCCCGGCTCCAACAATACGGTGATGGTGCATATTCGCCACTTGCGTGAAAAGATCGGCGACGACGCACAAAAGCCACGCTTTATCAAAAACGTCTGGGGCGTCGGCTACATCATCGAATAACGCTTTTCGCTTGTGAGGATCTTGATATGACAAAAGACGATAGGCAAGCGTTCGAGGTGCCCGATCGGCTCTTTGAATACGTGAGGTCGGTCGTCGACAACCGCGCGCTTGCAACGGTGCTGCTCTTTTTGCTGAGCCTGCTGCTGATTGGCATCGACAACATCGTCGGAATCTTGGCGGTGCTGCTTGTCGGCTTTTTGCTGATCGATCGATTTGAGATCGTGTGCCGCTGCGTGGTGATTGGCGGCGCCGCGTGGGCCATGACGTTGGCGATTGGCGCCATGGCGCTCGGCGGCATCGAAGGGCCGGTGCTGTTCGATGCCGGCTTTGTATTCAACATGCTTGGCTTTGTGCTGGCGCTTGCCGCGTGCGTGCTGTTCTTGTGTGGCCGCGCCCTGTACTACCAGGGCTACGAGCAGGGCGAGCAGCATGCCGATTGTGTGCTGGCCGCTCGTATTCAAGATCGCCTGATCGATCACCCCGACACCTGGGATAACATCGACGGCGACTTCTTGGAGGTCGAGGGCGCCCTTAACCGCGTACGTGACCGTGAGCGCAAGGTGCAACAGGCCTTGCGTGACGAGTCGCATCGCAAGGACGATCTGGTCACGTACTTGGCACATGACCTACGCACCCCGCTTGCCAGTGTGGTGGGCTATCTTTCGCTGCTGCAAGAGGCTCCTGAGCTGCCGGTTGAGCAACGTGCGCACTTTACGGTCGTGGCTCTCGACAAGGCGCACCGGCTCGATGCACTCATCGAAGAGTTCTTCGATATCACACGCTTTGACTTCCACGATATCGTGCTCACGCGCGGCTATGTTGATCTGGGGTTGCTGCTGGCTCAGGTGGCTGACGAGTTCTATCCCATCCTCAACGAGCAGCATAAGGAAGCCCAAGTTGATATCCACGAGGACCTGACGGTGCTCGTGGATGGCGACAAGATGGCTCGCGTGTTCAACAACATCATGAAAAACGCCGTCGCCTATAGCTATGAGGGCTCGACTATCACGATTGAGGCCGGGCGCCAAGACGATGGCGGCGTGCGCGTTCGCTTTATCAATCAGGGCGATCCTATCCCTGCGGCTAAGCTCAAGGTGATCTTTGAGAAGTTCTATCGCCTGGATGCGGCGCGTGCGACCAATCGCGGTGGTGCCGGTCTGGGCCTTGCTATTGCCAAGGAGATCATCGCGGCACACGGCGGTACCGTTGCATGTGAATCGACGCCCGAACACACGATATTCACCATCGAGCTGCCCGCCGCATAGCCAGCGTGCCCTTACAAACACTTGACAATGCGCTCACGTGCATATGAGCCGCGATTTCTACTATCGATACTGCTGAATTGATATCGATGTGGAGGTATGCGGTATGACGGCTGCTGCGGCTGTGGAGCCCACGGAGCTTGAAGAACTCATGGAAGCGCAGGCCGAGGCCGCGCACGAGCGCGAGGTTGGGGATGCGACTCGCCCCACGGCAGAGGATCTTGCCGCCTCGCCGACGCGCATCGACGTCGAGGGCCTCGACCTGTTCTATGGCGACCATCATGCGCTCAAGGACGTGAATATCAAGATCCGCGACAAGCAGATCACCTCATTTATCGGGCCTTCGGGCTGCGGAAAGTCTACGTTGCTGCGCTGCTTTAACCGCATGAACGACGGCATCAAGGATTGCCGTATCGAGGGCAAGATTGCGCTCGATGGTCAAGATATCCTGGGCGATTACGACATCTGCCGCCTTCGCCAGCGCGTGGGCATGGTGTTCCAGCGCCCCAACCCGTTTCCCATGAGCATCTACGACAACGTCGCCTATGGGCCGCGCGGTATGGGTGTGCGCGACCGCGTCGTGCTCGACGAGCTGGTCGAGGACTCCCTTCGTCGCGCTGCGCTATGGGATGAGGTCAAGGACAAGCTCAAAGAGTCGGGTCTGGGTCTTTCGGGCGGCCAGCAGCAGCGTCTGTGCATCGCCCGCGCGCTGGCCGTGCAGCCCGACATTCTGCTGATGGACGAGCCGACCTCGGCACTCGACCCTGTGTCGACGCTCGTGGTGGAGCAGCTGGCCTGTGAGCTCAAAGAGACCTGCACGCTCGTGGTCGTTACGCACAATATGCAGCAGGCGGCGCGTATCTCCGATTCGGTCGCATTCTTTTTGCTGGGTGAGCTGGTGGAGCACGCGCCCACCGCGCAACTCTTCAAGAATCCGACCGATCCGCGCACGGCGGATTATTTGACGGGGCGTTTTGGCTGATACCATCTAGTAAAGGTACCTTTAGGGTTAAGATGCGGTCATGCCGGCCGCAAAGGGGTTCAACATGATCTATTACGTCGAGGACGATGACAACATCAGGGATTTGACGGTCTATGCGCTGCGCAAGCAGGGGATTGAGGCCGAAGGCTTTTCGTGCGACGGTGAGTTTAAGGCTGCCGTGGCGCGACGGGTACCCGATGCCGTCCTGCTCGACATCATGCTGCCCGATACCGATGGCTTGGCGATTATGCGTCGACTGCGTGCCGATCGCCTGACGGCGACGGTGCCCATCATGATGCTTACCGCCAAGGATACCGAGCTCGACAAGGTGATGGCGCTCGATGGCGGTGCCGACGATTACCTGACTAAGCCGTTTTCGCTCATGGAGCTTGCGAGCCGCTGCCGCGCACTGCTGCGTCGCGGCGGCATGGTCAAGCAGGCGAGCGATGTGCTCAGCGTGGGCGACATCGTGCTCTCGCCCAGCCATCGCGAGGTGACCGTTGCCGGCGAGCCGCTTAAGCTCACCCTGCGCGAGTTCGACCTGCTCGAGTACCTCATGCGCAAGCCCGGCGTGGTTTTTACCCGCGAGTCGTTGCTGCAGAGCGTGTGGGGCTGGGACTTCGACGGCGGTTCGCGCACCGTTGACGTGCACGTGCAGACGCTTCGCCAAAAACTGGGCGAGCATGCCAGCGCCATCGAGACCGTGCGCGGCGTGGGCTACCGCTTGGCCGAGCCTTCTGCCGGCGATGGTGCCAAAGGCGACGACACCGCGGCCACCGCATCGGAGGAGTAACCCGTGGTCTTCGCCCCCCAGGGAAAACATACGCTGTCGCACCGCGTTTTTGTGACGATCTTTGTCTGCGCCATGGCGGTTATCGTGGCGTTTACGGTGCTGGGTGCGTTCTTTGTGCAAAACACCTTGGCGGATGCCACGAGTGCCAATCTGGCGCAGGAAACCGAGCTCATTGCTGCCGCCCTCGACGAACAGCAGGAGCCCATCCCGTTCTTGCGTAGTCTCGATCGCGAGGACTTGCGCATCACGCTGATTAACAAGGATGGATCGGTTGCCTACGACAACGAGGCGTCGCCTTCCACACTGCCCAACCATGGCGATCGCCCCGAGGTCATCGAGGCCTTTGAGAGTGGTTTGGGTTCCGCGGAGCGCGCAAGCTCTACGCTCGACGAGATTATGCTGTATCGCGCCGTCGCCCTTGATAACGGCCAGGTTGTCCGCTTGGCGCAGGCCCAGCCTGGCGTTGCGGCGATTTTGCTGTCGATGGTGGCGCCGATGCTGCTTATCGCAGCAGCGGGTGCGGTACTCTCGTTTTTTATGGCGCGCCGCGAGTCCCGTGCCATCATCGCGCCGTTGCAAGAGGTGGATTTGGACCACCCACGCCGTAGCTATGAGCACGCCTATGCCGAGATGGTCCCCATGCTTGAGCGTATTGAGTCGCAGCGCCAGGAGCTCAAGCGCCAAATGGCGGTGCTGGCGGACAACGACCGTATGCGCCGCGAGTTCACGGCGAATATCACCCATGAGCTCAAGACGCCGCTTACGGCGATTTCGGGCTATGCCGAGCTCATCGCAAACGGCATGGTCGAGGGCGAGGGCGACCTGCGCAACTTTGGCGGTCGCATCTATCGTGAGGCGGGCCGCTTGGCAGCGCTTGTCAACGATATCCTTACGCTGTCTAACTTGGACGAGGCCGAGCGTGCAACTGAGGGCGAGGCGGTGCCCATTGGTTCCACGGAGCCTATTGAGCTCTCGCGTGCCATCTACGCGGTTGAGCAGCGTCTTGAACAGGTCGCCCGTCAGGCGAATGTGACGATAAGTCATGAGACCAAGCCTGTGGTCATCGAAGGCGTGTCGCGCTTGATTGACGAGCTCATCTATAATCTGGCGAGCAACGCCATCCGCTACAATCGACCCGGCGGTGCGGTTACGCTGCAGTGCGGCACCAACGACGAAGGCCATCCGTTCCTTGCGGTCGCCGACACGGGAATCGGTATCGCGCCTGAAGAACAGGGCAAGGTATTTGAGCGGTTCTATCGCGTGGACAAGAGTAGGTCCAAGGCGCGCGGCGGAACCGGTCTGGGGCTTGCAATTGTCAAGCATGCGGCCCTGTATCATCACGCCACGCTCGATCTGTCGAGCGAGTTGGGCGTGGGAACCACCATTACGGTGACGTTTCCCATACGGCAGGACGAGCCATTCGCATAGCGATACAACATAGATATTGATGCAGACGCCGCATTTGACTTTCGGGTGCGGCGTTGTTGTGCAATTTTACGATTGCTTCCGACATTTTTACAGGAGAGCCTGTTTCTTATGTATAGAGTTTGGTCTCGGTAAAAAGATGCGATAACATACGGACAGTTTTGTCAATCCGAACTGGGGAAATGAAAGGCAAGCTGCATGACCCTTCTCGAACTGTTCCAGCTGCTGAAGAAGCACCTTAAGCTGGTCATCACCCTTCCGGTGGTCTGCGCGATCGCCATGGGCATCGTGTCCTTCGTTGCGATGGACAACACCTACACCGCGACGACGAGCATGTACATTCTCGCCAAAACCGACGATAGCGGTCAGATGAGCTACAACGATCTCTCGGCGAGCCAGATGCTTTCCAACGATATCGCCACGCTGCTGGATAGCGATAGCGTTAAGAGCGGTGCTGCCAATGAGCTGGGCCTTGCTGACCTGGATGACTACAAGGTGTCTGTTTCCTCCGAGACCACCACGCGTGTCATTACGCTTTCGGTTACCGGCACCGATGCCAAGGAGACGGCTAAGGTCGCAAAGGCCATGGCCAGCTCGGTGAGTACGGTCGCTCAGAACGTCGGCGCTGCCCAGAGCATCAACGTTATCGACGAGGCTAAGACTCCCGAAGTCCCCAGCGGCCCCAAGCGTATGCTGTACGTTGCTGTCGCGTTCCTCGCGGGCATCTTTATCGCAGTTGCCTATGTCGTTTTGGCAGACATGCTCAACACCCGCATCCGCGGTGCCGAAGAGGCAGAAGAGCTCCTGGGCATTCCCGTTGTTGGCCGAATTCCGGCTATGAAAGGTGGTAAATAGGCATGGCTAAGGCAAAGAACACCGATAAGCTCGTTGTACAGAATGCCGCCAAGACCCTTCTGGCCAACATCCGCTTTGCGAGCGTGGACGACCCCATTCGCACCATCACCGTTACGTCCTCGATTCCCAACGAGGGCAAGTCTACGGTTTCC
This sequence comes from Collinsella sp., assembly GCA_018376905.1. Lineage (GTDB taxonomy): Bacteria > Actinomycetota > Coriobacteriia > Coriobacteriales > Coriobacteriaceae > Collinsella. Next base: position 7,159 of record JAHAAK010000054.1, read on the forward strand.
ATCAACCTTGCCCAGGCTATCGCTACGAGCGGCAAGTCCGTGCTCCTGGTCGAGGCCGATATGCGCCGCAGGTCCCTTTCCGATATGCTCGGCGTTCGTTCGCGCGGCGGACTCTATGCGGTTCTTTCCGAGCAGATCTCCATTGACCAGGCGATTGTCGAGACGGGTCAGAAGAACTTCTACTTCCTCGATGCCGAGCCGCATATTCCCAATCCTGCCGACATCATCGTCTCTCACCGCTTTGCCAAGCTGGTAAAGGCACTGTCTGCCAAGTTCCAGTACGTCATCTTTGATGCTCCCCCGGTCGGCACCTTCATCGATGCTGCCGAGATTGCCAGCCTGACCGACGGTACGCTGTTCGTGGTGCGCGAGGACTTCACCAAGCGCGAGGAGGCGCTCAACGCTATCGGCCAGCTTAAGAAGTCCGAGAAGGTCAAGCTCATCGGTACCGTCATGAACTACTGCGAGACCGAGACCAGCGAGTACTACTACTCCTACTACACCAAGGACGGTAAGAAGGTTAAGAAGGGCTCCGACGATCAGGGGACTTCCAAAAAGGGCATCTTCACCAACCGAGCAAACGTTTAGTTGATTAAGGCTGACCTATGCGTGACATTCATTGCCATATCTTGCCGGGTGTAGACGACGGCGCCGCCGATCTCGATGAGAGCTTGGCGATGCTCGAGGCTGCCAAGCGGGCCGGTGTAACCAGAATCGTTTGCACTCCTCACTGCCGTGATCCCTATTTTGATTACGACAAGATGTGGGATGCCTTTGAGCTGCTGCGTGATAACGCTGACGGTTTTCCGCTCCAGATGGGCTTCGAGGTCAACCATCGAAAGCTCGTTGAGCTTGGTATCGATGCCGCGGAGCACTTGCATTTCGATGGGACCAACGAGTTTCTGCTCGAGCTTTCGACGCATGCCGATGCGTATGCGTTTAGAGAGTACGAGAACACGATTTACGATTTGCAGTGTCGTGGCTACCAGGTGATCATCGCTCATCCTGAGCGCTATCGTGCGGTTCAAAAGGATGTAAGCGTGGCGGAGCGTCTGGTCGATATGGGCTGCAAGCTGCAGGCTTCGGCGGACTTTATTGCCGGCGGTCGCTTTGGTCGCGAGAAAAAGCCGGCACAGCGCCTGTTCGATCAGAACCTGTACAGCTTCATCGCGAGCGATGCCCATAACGTGGGTCATTACGACTGCCTGGCGAAGGCTCGCGCGAAGTTTAGCGTGCGCGGAGCTCATTTTCGCTAATATCTGTCCCTAACGTTCGCATTGAATGAAAGGGCAGCCATGGATATTCAACTTAAGACGGGATGTTTTGATGACGCGGCGTTGGTGCGCCGCGTCGTTTTTATAGACGAGCAGGGCTACGAGAATGAGTTCGACGCTATCGACGAGGATCCAAACTGCATTCATGTGACGCTCTATGTAGACGGCGAGCTTGCCGGTTGCTCGCGCGTGTTTCCCGAAGAGCTTGAGCGCGTGGCTGACGCAGAGGCCCCGGTGTTGCCGGCATGCGACATGGACGAAGGCGTTGCGGCGGGGGAGACCTACATTATGGGGCGCGTCGCCGTGCTGCCGGCTATGCGTCGTCGCGGACTGGCGAGTGCGATCGTCGAGGCCAGTGCTTCGTGTGCACGCGATGCCGGCGCTAAGCTTATTAAGCTGCATGCGCAGGAATACGTGTTGCCGCTCTATGCAAAGGCGGGCTACACGCAAATTGCCCCGGTAGATTACGAAGACGAGGGCCAGCCCCATGTCTGGATGGCCAAGCGCGTAGATGGCAGATAGAGACGTTCCTTTTCTGCCGGCGGTTGGGGACACTCCTTGGCAATTGACGCATTGGAGCGCTTAGACATACAGTTTTTCGATTCCGTATGTATATATGCGCGCTAATGGGTTATAAAATCTAAGTCTGAACATAGCAGGTCTGCGATGCGGCTCGGGCGACCGGGCCGTTTTTTGCGGACGGGGGTAGCGCGAAAGGACTGCACATGCGTCAATTTAAGACCGAGAGCAAAAAACTGCTCGACCTCATGATCAACTCCATCTACACCAATAAGGAAATCTTCCTGCGCGAGCTTATCTCTAACGCGAGCGACGCCGTCGACAAGCTCAACTTTAAGAGCCTGCAGGACCCGAGTGTCAAGATCGACCAGGGCGACCTGGCCATTCGCGTCTCCTTTGATAAAGACGCCCGCACCATTACCATCTCGGATAACGGCATTGGCATGACCGCCGAGGAGCTCGAGCGCAATCTGGGCACCATCGCCCATTCCGGCTCCGAGGAGTTTAAGACCGAGAACGCCGAGCAGCAGGGCTCCGATGTCGACATCATCGGTCAGTTTGGCGTGGGCTTCTACTCGGCTTTTATGGTCGCCAGCCACGTGAAGGTCGTGAGCCGCGCCTATGGCGAGGACACCGCTCACGTGTGGGAGTCTGATGGTCTTGAGGGTTACACCATCGAAGACGGCGAGCGCGCCGAGCACGGCACCGATGTCATCTTGACGCTGCGCGAGAACGAGAAGCTCGATGCCGACGGCGAGGCCGAGACCTACGATCGCTTCCTGACCGAGTGGGGTCTCAAGAGCCTGATTCAGCAGTACAGCAACTATGTGCGCTACCCGATTCAGATGATGGTGTCCAAGAGCCGCCAGAAACCCAAGCCCGAGGACGCCGGCGACGATTACAAGCCCGAGTACGAGGACTACCAGGAGCTCGAGACCGTCAATTCCATGACACCGATCTGGAAGAAGCGCAGCTCCGATGTCGAGCAGAAGGACTACGACGAGTTCTACAAGTCCACGTTCCACGACTTTGACGATCCTGCGCGCACCATCAGCTTCCACGCCGAGGGCACGCTCGAGTATGACGCCCTGCTGTTTGTGCCGGGCCGCGCGCCGTTCGATCTGTACAGTAAGGACTACGAGAAGGGCCTGGCGCTCTACAGCTCCAACGTCCTGATCATGGAGAAGTGCGACGACCTGCTGCCCGACTACTATAACTTTGTCCGCGGCGTCGTGGATTCTGCCGACGTGTCGCTTAACATCTCGCGCGAGACGCTGCAGCAGAACCGTCAGCTCAAGGCCATTGCCAAGCGTGTGGAAAAGAAGATTACCGCCGACCTTGAGGATATGCGTGACAACGACCGCGAGGCCTACGAGAAGTTCTTTGAGAACTTTGGCCGTGGCCTTAAGTATGGTATCTACTCGAGCTATGGCATGAAGGCCGATGAGCTCGCCGACCTGTTGCTGTTCTGGTCTGCCGAGGAACAGAAGATGATTACTCTGGCTGAGTATGTCAAGGGCATGCCCGAGGATCAGAAGGCCATCTACTACGCCGCCGGTGACTCGCGTGAGCGCTTGGCCAAGATGCCCGTGGTAAAGGGCGTGCTCGACCGCGGCTATGACGTGCTGCTGCTGACGCAGGATGTGGATGAGTTCACGTTCCAGGCTATGCGTGAATACGTTGCCGCCGATATGCCCAAGATCTACGAGGACGATGCTGCCCGCGAGGCTGCCGAGAAGGCTGTGGCCGATGGTGCCGAGCCCGAGGTCGAGGATCGTCATCTGGAGCTCAAGAACGTCGCGACCGGTGATCTTGACCTGGCGACCGAGGACGAGAAGAAGGAGGCCGAGGACGCCACCAAGGAAAACGAGGACCTCTTCAGCGCTATGAAGGAGGCGCTCGGTGACAAGGTCGAGAAAGTTGCCGTCTCCGCGCGCCTGACCGATGCCCCCGCTTGCATCACCACCGAGGGCCCACTTTCGCTCGAGATGGAAAAGGTGCTCCAGAAGGGACCCGAGGGCGCGCCCGACGGCATGCCCAAGAGCCAGCGCGTGCTCGAGCTCAACGCCAAGCACCCGGTCTTTGACAAGCTCGTCGCTGCCCAGAAGGCAGGCGACGCCGACAAGATCAAGCAGTACTCCGGTCTGCTCTATGACCAGGCCCTGCTGGTCGAGGGCATCCTCCCCGAGGACCCCGTGGCCTTCGCGGCGGCTGTTTGCAACTTGATGTAGTTAGGTAGTTACGCGGTTTTACCAAACCGCGTAACGGCTCGACGCTGCAAACGCCCCTAAGCGGCAATCTGACGTTCAATCGTCGGTCGCGTACCGAAGTACGCT
>JAHAAK010000055.1 GCA_018376905.1 Collinsella sp.
GTCGGAGGGGTGGCTTTGTAAAGCCGTTTGTCTCCACCCGCGTAGCGGGTGGTTTAAGGCTGGCCGCTGCGCGGCCAGCAGACTAAAGTCTTGAATGAAATCGTCGTACCGACGATAAGCAAAAAAGCGCCCACGAGCGGGCCTGCACCCTGCTGGGTCATGCCAAGCGTAAAGCTGCCGAGCGTTTTGAACAGATCGGGGAATAGCGTGTTGAGCAGGCAGCCCAACAGAAGCGGCACCAAAATATTGGCACCCGGGATGGAGGACATCTTAAAGAACGGCTCCTTTGCCGCCGGCACCTCCACCGCAGTCGATTCACTCATATATATCTCCTTTGGATGCATGCGAATCGTAGCCGCACGCGCCTATGTCAGAAAGAAGGCGACAACCCCGAGTCGCCAGGGTCGCCGCCAAACGATCACCGCGGGGTATTACCCGTCCAGGACGATGCCGCCGTCGCAGTCACCGATCTCGCCGTTCACGAAGCTGGCGAGGTCGGAAGCAAAGAAGAGCACCATCTGCGCAGGCTCGCTTGCCTGGGCGGCGCGGCCCAGAGGAATACCGTTGATGATGCGCTGAGAGTTCTCGTCAGAGAGAATCGAGGTCATATCGGTAAGGGTGAGCGACGGGCATACAGCGTTGCAGCGGACGCCGAACTTACCGCCTTCCTTGGCAACTGCCTTGGTTAGACCGTTGACGCCGGCCTTGGAGCTCGCGTAAGCCGCGGTGCCGAGCAGGCCGCCGCCGATCTTGCCAGCAACAGAGCTCACGTTGACGATAGTGCCGGCATGGGCCGCCTTAAAGTGCGGGTACACAGCATTCATCATGGTAAAGGTACCGTTGAGGTTGATGTCGATGGTGCGACGCCACTCGGTGTCATCGATCTCATCGAACTTCTTGGTGCTGATGACGCCAGCACAGTTGATCAGGATGTTGGTTTGCGGCAGGTCCGTAAAAATCTGCTCGACAGTCTCGCGTGCCTTGGGTGCATCGGCGACATCGAGCTGATAGAACTTGTTGCCCTCGCCAAGCTCGGCCACCGCGGCCTCGCCCTTAGCAGCGTTCCTTGCGATGAGCGCGACATGTCCGCCGCCCGCGACGATGCCCTTGGCGATCTCGAGGCCAATGCCCTGAGTGCCGCCCGTGACAATCGCGGTCTTGCCCGTGAAGTCAAATGCCATGACTCCATCCCCCTTTATATAAGGTGTCTCCTCGCGGGAAGATGGAGCATCGCACGTGGCGATTATATGAGTCCCAGTCGTCATGGTGGTGACAACCCCTCGCCTAACCGCGGGCATAATAGTTCTTTGAAACGCTACAATTATTGAATTATTTTAATTCTTTATACGCTCTTTATATTGCCTAGCGGCCAAGTAGATTTTTGGGACATGCCTAGAAATCTACCGAATGGGATGGTTGGGCGGGGGTATCATCTTTTACCGAAAATAGTTTCTAGTGTTAGGGGTTTTCGGTGGAAGATACCGATTTCCATGAGCTTGGGCGTCAGCTCCTTACCGAGTTTGGCGGCATTCACCAGCGCGTTTCGCGCTTTGTGGACAAAGCTCTCAGCGGCGAGATGGCTGTCATGCGCGCCCTTATGCTCGCTGGCGGTTCGCTCACGCCGAGCGAGCTCGCTGATCGCGCCTGGGTCTCGAATGCCCGCATTGCCAATATCCTACGCGCTCTCGAAGCCAAGGGCTGGGTTGAGCGTGAGCACTCAAAGACCGACCGTCGTCGCGTACACGTCATAGTGACCGACAAGGGATTCCAGGATCTCGAAATCAAACGCCGGGAATTCGAGGACCGCACCGCGGCTTTCCTCGAGCAGCTCGGCGAAACAGATACCCAAGAGATGGTACGCCTTCTTAGACGTGCCAACGAAATTATCGACCACAATCAAGAAAGGAGAGATGCCGAGTGAGGATTCTCAAGCTCTTTAAAAAACATATCCTGGCACTGTTCGCAGCTATCGTACTTATCGTAATCAGCTGCAACGCCGATCTGGCGCTGCCTACCTATATGAGCGACATCGTCGACGTGGGTGTGCAGCAAGGCGGCATCGCGTCGCCCGTGCCCGACACTATCCGTGCCGAATCGCTCGACGACCTCGAACTCTTTATGAGCACCAAGGACGCCAAGGCTGTGGAGGCCGTGTTTAGCAAGGCGGACAATAACGGCATTCGAACGTACAAGGGCACCGAGGAGGAGCGCGCCGACGGCGGCAAGATTGCCGACATCATGAGCCTGCCCGAGACTGTCGTCCTTTCGTTCAACCAGGGCATCGATGCCAACTCCATGGGCGACATGACCGGCGCATCTACCGAGGCAAGCGATGGCGGCGCCGCTCAGGCCATGCCCACCCCCGAGCAGATGGCGGCAATGACGCCCGAGCAGCTCGCCGAGATGCAGCAGAAGGCCGCAGCGGCGCAGAATATGCAAAAGCAGATTGATGCCGACGGCGGTAAGATCACCATGAAGGGTCTGCGTCTAGGCGTTGAAGGCAACCTAATCGACCAGGGCAAGCTCGTGGAGGGCGCCAACGATATGGCGGACAAAATGGGCTCCATGTCGGGCTCCATCGTGACCCAACGCGCCGTGAGCTATGTGCAAGACGAGTACAAGGCGCAGGGCATCGACCCCGCCGACGTGCAGAACGCCTACCTGAGCCGCATGGCAACCACGATGTTTGGGCTGTGCCTGGTGTCGCTCGTCGCCACCATCCTGACCGGTGCCGTGGCTTCGCGCACCGCCTGCTCCATCGCCCGCGACCTGCGCCGCGAGACCTTCAACAAGGTTATGCACTTCTCGCCGGCCGAGGTGGGCAAGTTTAGCCAGGCCTCGCTCATCACCCGCTGCACCAACGACATTCAGCAGATCCAGATGGCCGCAACCCTGTTTATCCGCATGTGTCTGATGGCCCCCGTCATGGGCATCGTCGCCGTCATGCGCGTCCTGGCCAACCATACCGGCCTAGAGTGGACCATCGCCGTGGCCATCATCGCGGTCTCGGCCGTCGTCGGCGTGCTTATGGGCCTCACCATGCCCAAGTTCAAAAAGATGCAGAGCTTTGTGGACCGTGTGAACCTTACCGCCCGCGAGCTGCTCGACGGCCTGATGCCCATCCGCTCGTTCAACCGCGAGGAACATGAGCTCGAGCGTTTTGACAAGGCTTCGCTCGACCTGATGACCACACAGCTCTACACCAACCGCGCCATGAGCTTTATGATGCCACTCATGATGCTCGTCATGAACTGCATCACCGTGCTTATCGTCTGGTTTGGCGCGCAGGGCGTGTCCGACGGCGTGATGCAGGTCGGCAACATGATGGCGTTCATCTCCTACACCATGCAGATCGTCATGGCGTTTATGATCCTCACCATGGTTTCGGTCATCCTGCCCCGCGCCGAGGTCGCAGCCGAGCGCGTGGAAGAGGTCATCACCTGCCCCACGAGCATCAACGACCCCGCCTCGCCCAAACTGCCCGCCGCCAGCGCGCCGCGCGGCGAGCTCACCTTCCGTGACGTGAGCTTCCAGTATCCCGATGCCCGCGCCGACGTCATTAGCGGCGTAAACTTCACCACGCACGCCGGCCAGATGCTCGGCATCATTGGCTCCACGGGCTCGGGCAAGTCCACGCTCGTGCAGCTGATTCCGCGCCTGTACGACGTCACGGGCGGCAGCATTTCGCTCGACGGCGTCGATGTGCGCGACATGACCCTTTCCGAGCTGCGCCGCCGCATCGGTTATATTCCGCAGCAGGGTCGCCTGTTCTCGGGTACCGTCGAGAGCAACCTCAAGTTTGCCGGCGACATGGTGAGTGACGAGGATATGCGCCAGGCAGCACGCGTCGCCCAGGCGGAGGACTTTATCGCCGAGCGCGAGGACGGGTACGACTCCCCTATCAGCCAGGGCGGCTCCAATGTTTCGGGCGGTCAGCGCCAGCGTCTGGCCATCGCCCGCGCGTTGGCCAAAAAGCCCGAGGTCGTGGTGTTCGATGACTCGTTTAGCGCCCTCGACTACAAGACCGACGCTCGCCTGCGCGAGGAGTTGGCCAAAAACGTCACCGACGCCGCGCTCGTGGTCGTGGCCCAGCGCATCGCGACTATCATGCACGCCGACCAGATCATCGTGCTCGACGACGGCCACGTAGTGGGCACCGGCACGCACGAGGAGCTGCTGCGCAGCTGCCCGGCGTACCTGGAGATCGCACAGTCGCAGCTTTCCGCCGAGGAGCTGGGGCTTACCCAAGAAGAAATTGCAGCCGTCATGGAAGGAGGCGAGCGCTAATGGCAGACGAGACCAAGACTCAGATTCCCAAGCCCACCCGCCAGCGCGGTCCCATGGGCCGCATGGGCGGCATGCGTCGCGGCGAAAAGGCCAAGGACTTTAAGGGCACCATGAGGCAGCTGCTCGGCTATATCGGCCAGCACAAGATTGCCGTGTTTGCCGCCGTCGCCTTTGCCGTGTGCTCGGTCATCTTCAACATTGTGGGACCCAAGGTGCTCGGCCAGGTTACGACCAAGCTGTTCGAAGGCCTGGTCGCCAAGGTCAACGGCACCGGCGATGTCGACTTTGACTGGATCGCCAAGACGCTCGGCTTTTTGCTCTGCCTGTATCTGGCGAGCTCTGTCTGCAGCCTGGTCCAGGGCTGGCTCATGACCGGCGTCACGCAAAAGATCTGCTACCGCATGCGCAAGGAAATCGCCGCCAAGATTGCCGTCGTGCCGATGAGTTACTTCAACGGCCACAGCAAGGGAGACGTACTCAGCCGCATCACCAACGACGTCGATACGCTGGGTCAGTCGCTCAACCAGAGCGTGACGCAGCTCATCACGTCGGTGACGCAGATTATCGGCGTGCTCGTCATGATGCTTTCGATCAGCCTGCCGCTTACCGGCGTCACCGTGCTCACGCTGCCGGCCGCCGCGATTATCTTGACCGTAATGATTCACTTCTCGCAGCCGTACTTCCGCGAGCAACAGCAGGTTCTGGGCGCCGTCAACGGCATTATCGAGGAGGACTTTGCCGGCCAGAACGTCATTCAGGTGTTCGACCGCGCCGAGGCCTCGATTGAAGAGTTCGACCGTCAAAACGACCGCCTCTTTATTAGTGGCTGGCGCTCGCAGTTCCTGTCGGGCCTGATGATGCCGCTTATGAGCTTGGTGGGCAACATGGGCTACGTGGGCGTCGTCGTGGTGGGCGCGCAGCTCGCGCTGACCGGCAATGCCACGCCCGGCGACATCCAGAGCTTTATCCAGTACGTTCGAAACTTTACGCAACCCGTGCAGCAGCTGGGCAACGTGAGCAACACGATGCAGTCGATGGCCGCCGCCACCGAGCGCGTGTTTGAGTTCCTGGCCGCGCCCGAGGAGGAGCAGAAGGCCGACGCGCAGATTCCCGAGAAGCGCCCCGGCCACGTGGTGTTTGACCATGTCAAGTTTGGCTACACGCCCGACAAGACCATCATCCACGACTTTAGCTGCGAGGCGCAGCCCGGCCAGACCATCGCCATCGTCGGCCCCACCGGCGCCGGCAAGACCACGCTCATTAAGCTGCTGCAGCGCTTCTACGACGTGGACGGCGGCTCGCTGCGTGTCGAGGGCGTCGATGTGCGCGACTGGGACCGCGCGGCACTGCGCGGCGAGTTTGCCATGGTGCTGCAGGACACCTGGCTGTTTAACGGCACCATCCGCGAGAACATCCGCTACGGACGCCCCGACGCGAGCGATGCCGAGGTCGAGGCCGCTGCGCGCGCCGCACGCTGCGACCACTTTATTCATACGCTCGCCGGTGGCTACGACTTTATGATCAACGAGGAGGGCACCAACCTGTCGCAGGGTCAGCGCCAGCTCGTGACCATCGCCCGTGCCATTTTGGCCGACCGCCCGGCACTGATTCTGGACGAGGCGACTTCCAACGTCGATACCCGTACCGAGGAGCTCATTCAGCGCGCCATGGATGCGCTGATGCAGGGCCGCACCAGCTTTGTCATCGCGCACCGCCTGTCCACGATCCGCAACGCCGACGTGATCTTGGTGATTCGCGACGGCGACATCGTCGAGAAGGGCACGCACGACGAGCTGCTCGCCCAGGGCGGCTTCTACGCCGACCTGTACAACTCGCAGTTCGACGAAGCGGCGTAAAAACCGGCGGCAAACAACCGCAATGCCAAGAAAACGGGGGCGCAGGACAACCTGCACCCCCGTTTTGTATCCTTCGAGCCTCGAAACGCCTTCCCTGAGACCTCACTGACGGCGCTTTCCAGACCCCGTGGGCAAAAAAGGGCAAATATGAGTACTGTTACCTTTTTAGTAACAGCCAAAACCGCCTCAAATGCCGCTCCCACGGCTTACACGCGTCCCTAAATTGATCAAACAACACCATAGCGGACTTATATGTGTTTGCTTTAATGAACATATTTCGCTGTTATGTCTATTATTTTGCGAAGGCAATATGATACTAAGATAGCAACCGTACTCATATTTGGCATTTTTTGCCCACAGGGTATTTCCTAGGGAACCGACAACAGCCTTAGGGTCCCGCGCGGCGCCGCTCCCTCCCGGCATCCGCCGACGTTTACCCAGATAAAACCTGCCAAAATAAACCTGTCCCTTTTTGGTAGGTTTCGGGGTGACAAGGGCTTGCACTTTAGCGTGCGACAGCGGATAATGCCGAGCATTCGACAATACGCTTATTGCTCTTTCTATAGATTGAGGAGACCCCTATGGCCATGGAATTCAAACGCAGGCTGCCGATCCCCATGGAGATCCGCGAGGAAATGCCACTTTCTGCCGAGCTTACCGCCAAAAAGCAGGCATTTGACGCCGAGGTCGCCAAAGTCTTTACCGGCGAGGACGCACGTAAGGTGCTCATCATCGGCCCGTGCTCTGCCGACCGCGAGGATTCGGTGCTCGAGTATATGAACCGACTGGCCAAGACCGCCGAAGAGGTCAAGGACAAGCTCATCATCATTCCGCGCGTCTACACCAATAAGCCGCGCACCAAGGGCACCGGCTACAAGGGTCTTCTGCACAACCCCAACCCCGAGGCTCCCGACGACCTGCTCGAGGGCGTCAAGGCCATCCGCCATATGCACCTGCGCGTTATTGAGGAAACGGGCTTCTTCACCGCCGACGAGATGCTCTATCCGTCCAACTACCAATACCTCGTTGACCTGCTGAGCTATGTTGCCGTGGGCGCACGCTCGGTCGAAAACCAGGAGCATCGCCTGGTGTCGAGCGGCATTTCGGTACCCGTCGGCATGAAGAATCCCACTGCCGGCTCTACCACCGTTATGCTCAACTCCATTTACGCCGCCCAGGCGCACCAGAGCTTCATCTTCCGCAACTGGGAGGTCGAGTGCGACGGCAATCCGCTCGCGCACGCCGTTATGCGTGGCTACATCGGTCTCGATGGGCGCACCTACCCCAACTACCACTACGAACACCTGGAACGTCTGGCCGAGCGCTATACCGAGCACGCCGGCTATGCCAATCCGGCGGCGGTCATCGACTGCAACCACGACAACTCGGGCAAGCGTCCGCTGGAGCAGTATCGCATTTGCAAGGAGGTACTCGACAGCTGCCGCCGCAACGAGTCCATCTCCAAGCTGGTCAAGGGCTTTATGATCGAGTCCTACCTGGAGGACGGCAACCAGCCGGTCGACGGCGGTGTCTTTGGCAAGTCGATCACCGACCCGTGCCTGGGCTGGGAAAAGACCGACTACCTCATCCACGAAATCGCGGAACGTATTTAGTTACGCGGTTTTACCAAACCGCGTAACGGCTCGACGCTGCAAACCCACCAGGGCGGCAATCTGCCTTTCAACTTCGGCGGCATGATCAAAAGATCGATGCCGCCTCGTTTCAAGGCACCTTGCTCGCTCTGGCGGGTTTTCGCTGACGTTTTTTCGACCTGCATTGTTGCCAAGGTTGGCACCAATGACTAATGCGGTAACTAGCTACGTCGGTCCGCTTGACCGGCTGGGTTTCCGAGGTGCCCCAGGTCGCCGCGAGCGACGGTTTGAGCGGCGAGATGGGGTGCCTCGGGAAGCCGGACGATTAAGCGGACGGTTCCTGCTGCGTAATGCAGTGGATATTTCCACCACCGAAGACGACCTGCTCGGACTGAACGCCGACGCACTTGTAGACGCCCTCGCCCCAGACCTCGTCGTAGATCTTCTGGAGCGTGTCAACGGCAAGCTGATCGTTCTCGTCGCCGTACTGCGGGACGATAACGCCGTGGTTGGTGACCAGGTAGTTCATGTAGGAGGCGATCAGCGGCTCGTCGGCAACGCGCGGCTCGGCGTTCTCGTCGGCGTCGATGGTGTCGCAGGAAGCCTGGTCCATGAACAGCGGGTTCACAGGCATGCAGAGCTTGTAGACCTTCATCTTGCGGCCCTTGGCGTCAACGGCGTTGGAAAGGGTCTCGTAGACAGCATGGCACTGCTCGTAGAACGGATACTCGGGATCGTCAGTCCAGATGCAGGCCATGACGCCCGGAGCGATGAACGTGGCGACGTCATCGATGTGACCGTTGGTCTCCTCGGGGTCGATGCCCTCCTTGACCCAGATGACCTTCTCGACACCCAGATAATCCTTGAGGTGTTCGTCCATATAGGCGCGAAGCTCCTCGCTCCAGGGCTCGAACTTCCTCTTGAACTTGGGCCAGATGGACTCGGGATCCTCTTCCTCCTCCAGAACCGCAGAGCAGGTGCGGCCCGGGGAAAGCAGGCACTGGTCGGTCACGACCACGGTACCTTCGCCGTCGACGGTGATGGAACCGCCCTCGAGGATCATGTCATCGGGACGATAACGACGACAGCCGGAAAGCTCAGCCATCTTAAGGGCGATCTGCTCGTCCTTGTCCCACGGGAAGTACAGGCCGTCGACAAGACCGCCATAAGCGTTGAAGTGCCAGTGGTTGGCGCGCTTATCGCCCTTGCCGTTGATAACAAAAGTGGCAGCGGTGTCGCGGAACCAAGCGTCGTCGGTGGTCATCTCGATAACGGTAACGTTCTCGTCTTCCTCAAAGACGGCCTTGCAGTTGGCGTAGTCGGCCTGATTGACGCATATGGTAACCGGAGTGAACTCGGCAATAGCGCGAGCGATGGCGGCATACTGCTTCTGAGCCGGCTTGGCGCCATGGGCCCAGGTATCGGTGCGATGGGGCCAGCCCATCCACACGCGATCCTGCGGAGCGAACTCAGCAGGCATAAAGTAGCCGTCGGCCTTAGGGGTGGACTCGGACTCGGTGATCGTACGCATAAGATTTCCTCCAAATCGAACGATCGCTTGCTGCAGGCGGATTACCCGCAGCCTAAAACCAAGAGGTGGCGGACGCCCGTTCCCCGGCAAAGGTCGGGGCGCCCGGCGCCGGTTTTCACGGAGTCGCACCGGCAAGCGACGACGTAACCTGGCGCGCGGAGACAAAACGCACGAAGGATACGGAAGAGAGATTGGGGCGGGCGGTGGTTACCAGAGCTATCGTTCACACCCACCCCGGGGAATGGTCAAGTAGCGAGGAGGGTTGGAGCCCCGAATCCGGGTGCTCTAGTCCTCTTCGGCCTCGGCGGCCTCCTCAGCGAGACGCTGAGCAGCCAGCTCGGGGGTGAGACCCTTGTACTCGGTCTCGCGACCCTTAGCACTGACGACGCGGACAACCTCGCCAATAAGCAAAAGCACGATGAAGATAACGATCATCGGGACCTTATCGCCAATCTCATCGACAGAGAACGGAATCAGCGTTGCAACGATAGCCAGAATCAGCTCGATGCAGGGAATAGCCAGCATGACCTTCATCATGGCACCCTTAAACGGGAACGTGAAGATGCGCTCGCGGTTCGGGTCGTTCTTGCGAAGGTTGAGGAACGCCGGGAACATCGGGATATAAGTGAGCAGCAGAAAGACGACGGAGGTGCCGAAGAGCATCCAGAAAACACCGTTGGAGATGGCGTCAATGGGAACCAGCTGCAGGCACAGCACCAGGGAGGCAACGATGGCGTTGACCAGGTTGGCGCCGTTGGGCATATCGTCATCCGAGATCATCGAGGCAAAGACCTTGGGCATGTTGCCGTGCTCGGCAGCGTAGCGAGCAACGGAGTTGACACCAAAGGACCAAGCAGCCATGTTGGCAAACAGGGTGATCAGGAAGGCGATGCAGATGATCTTAAAGATCATGGAGTCGCCCACCATGGTCTGGACAGCGTAGATCATGCCGTAGTCGGGATCGATGGAATCGGCCGGCACAGCAGCGCCGATGCCAAAACCAGCGAACAGGTAGATCACGGCGATAGACAGGCCGCCAACGATGATAGCCTTGGGGATATCGCGAGCGGGATCGGCCATATCGTCGGTCATGGTGCAGATGACCTCGAAGCCCATGAAGTTAAAGATGATGATCGACAGGTAGCCGAGCGCGTTGGTGTTGGTGAGCTCGGGCAGGAAGGTGGTAGCGGACATGTCGTTCGCAAAACCGTTCTCCATGGCATACCAAATACCCAAAGCGCCGACGATAACGGCAACGGCAACCTTGATGATGGCGCCGCCGTTCAGGACCCACTCGGAGTCGGCCGCCTTGGAGCGACCCATGAGGTAGACGATCCACACAAAGGCAAGATCGATACCCAACTTGGCGATCAGATTGAACTCGACGCCAAAGACCATGCCCAGAATGTCGGGGAACATGGTAGCCAGCGAGGCGATCCACAGCGGGTAGTTAACCCAGTAGTAGTACGAGATGCGGGCGCCCCACTTGTCGCCCAGGCCATCACGTACCCAGTCGTAAATGCCGCCCTCGCCGTCATAGGTGGTGCCGAGCTCGGCAACGACCATGCCATAAGGGAGCAGGAAGGTCAGGATCAGGAAGATCCACCAGAAGAACTGCTGGTTGCCAATGGCAGCAGCGGGAGCGGCGGCCTCGCAAACGAAGACGACGCAGATGATGGTCGAAATGACCGTCAAGAAGGATAGCTTCTTCTTTCCGTCGCTCATGATGAGCTCCTTCGCTCAGTCTTGGACAAATCGAGACCCTTAAGATATTAAGACAATTGCCAAGCCTCGGTGAGCGGGCGACAGGAGACGAGCATCCGCCGCCCGCAAACGCGCTTCTACGATCAGAACCACCCTTAAAAAGGGTGGTTTGCTCTTAGGGTATAACCCACGGGCCCCGGGCTCGCGTCTAAAGGCGCGGGCCCGGACTTCGTCCAGGCCT
>JAHAAK010000008.1 GCA_018376905.1 Collinsella sp.
CCTTCTCGACGTCGTGACCAGCGGTCTCGCGGTAGGCAACCTGGGGCTTACCAACGTTAGCGTCAACCTTGAACTCGCGGAGCAGACGGTCGACGATGATCTCGAGGTGCAGCTCGCCCATGCCGGCGATGATGGTCTGGCCGGTCTCGTGGTTGGTGGACACCTGGAAGGTCGGGTCCTCCTCGGCGAGCTTGGTCAGAGCAAGGGACATCTTGTCCTGCTCGGCCTTGGTCTTGGGCTCGATGGCAACGTCGATAACGGGCTTAGCGAACTCGATCTTCTCGAGGACGATCTCCTTGCCCTCAGCGCACAGGGTGTCGCCGGTGGTGGAGTTCTTGAAGCCGACGCAAGCGACGATGTCGCCGGCGGCAGCGTCGTCACGGTCGATACGCTCGGCGGCGTTCATCTCGAGGATGCGGCCGAGGCGCTCGCGCTGACCGTTGGAAGCGTTGACCACGTAGGAGCCGGACTCGGCACGGCCGGAGTAAACGCGGACATAGGTGAGCTTACCGACGAACGGGTCGGTCATGATCTTGAAGACCAGGCCGGAGAAGGGCTCGTCGAAGGAAGGATGACGCTGAATCTCCTCGCCGGTGTCCGGATCGGTACCGGTGACGGCCTCGACGTCGAGCGGGCTGGGCAGGTAGTCGACGACAGCGTCGAGCAGCTCCTGAACGCCCTTGTTCTTGTAGGCGGAGCCCACGAAGACGAGGTTGAGCTCGTTGGCCAGAACGCCCTTGCGCAGAGCAGCCTTGAGCTCCTCGACGGTGAAGTCCTCCTCCATGAGGATCTTCTCCATGAGCTCGTCGTCAAAGCTGGCAGCAGCGTCAAGGAGCTCCTCGCGCTTGGTGGCAGCGATGTCGGCAAACTCAGCCGGGATCTCGTCCATCGGCTCGGGGTAGGTCATACCCTTCTCGTCGGCCTTGAAGTCCCATGCAGTCATGGTAACCAGGTCGATGACGCCCCAGAAGTTGTCCTCGGCGCCCATCGGGACCTGAGCGGCCACGGCGTTGGCGTCGAGACGATCCTTCATGGTCTCGATAGCGTTGAAGAAGTCGGCGCCCACGCGGTCATACTTGTTGATGAAGGCGATGCGGGGGACGTTGAAGGTAGAAGCCTGACGCCAAACGGTCTCAGACTGGGGCTGAACGCCGGCAACGGCGTCGAAGACGGCGACAGCGCCATCGAGGACGCGCAGGCAGCGCTCGACCTCAGCGGTGAAGTCAACGTGGCCCGGGGTGTCGATGATCTGGATGCGGTAGTCCTTACCGTCCTTGTTCCAGAAGCACGTGGTAGCAGCGGAGGTAATGGTTACGCCGCGCTCCTGCTCCTGAACCATCCAGTCCATGGTGGCAGCGCCCTCATGGACCTCACCGATCTTGTGGGTCTTACCGGTGTAGTAAAGAATACGCTCGGTCGTGGTGGTCTTACCGGCATCGATGTGGGCCATGATGCCGATGTTACGGGTATCGGAAAGCTTGTACTTAGGCTTAGCCATGTTAGTTCCTTACCTTAACTTACCAACGATAGTGAGAGAACGCGCGGTTGGCCTCGGCCATCTTGAAGACGTCCTCACGCTTCTTGACGGAAGCGCCCAGGCCGTTGGAAGCGTCGAGGATCTCGTTGGCGAGACGCTCGGCCATGGTCTTCTCCTTGCGAGCGCGGGAGAAGTTGACGATCCAGCGGATGCCCAGAGCGGTGGAACGACGGGAGTTGACCTCCATCGGGACCTGATAGGTAGCGCCACCGACACGCTTGGGCTTAACCTCGAGCGTGGGCTTGACGTTGTCCATAGCCTTCTTGAAGGTAGCGAGAGCGTCGCCACCCTCGGACTTCTCGGCAACGATCTCGAAAGCGGTGTAAACGATGCGCTCAGCGGTGGCCTTCTTGCCGTCAAGAAGGACCTTGTTGATGAGCTGAGTCACCAGGCGGTTGTTGTAAACGGCGTCAGGCTGAACCTCACGACGATTAGCTGCTGCACGACGCGGCATGTGAAATCTCCTTAAGTGTCTACCGTGCGGCGCTTAGGCGGCACACGGCGAAAGTATCAAAACGTTATCTGGCTTATTTGGCCTTGGGGCGCTTAGCACCGTACTTGGAACGGGCCTGCATACGGTTCTGGACCGGAGCAGCGTCGTAGGCGCCACGGATGACGTGATAACGGACACCAGGGAGGTCACGGACACGACCGCCGCGGACGAGCACGATGGAGTGCTCCTGCAGGTTGTGGCCCTCACCCGGGATGTAAGCAGTAACTTCGATGCCGTTGACAAGGCGAACACGGGCAACCTTACGAAGAGCCGAGTTCGGCTTCTTGGGGCTCGTGGTGAAGACGCGGGTGCACACGCCGCGCTTCTGGGAGTTGTGCTGCAGAGCAGCGTTCTTGGACTTCTTGGGCACGGAACGACGGCCCTGGCGAACCAGCTGGTTAATAGTAGGCAAAGCGTACTCCTTCTCGAATGATTCCAGCTTTCTGTAAAGTGCAACGGCTTGAATCGAGGGGTCAGCATCCCCCTACGAAACACGCAGTTCGATAGGATACGTGGCGTTAGCTGTGCCGTCAACAGACCACGCCGCCGGGCGTATCCCAAAATTGGCACATTTTCGCAAACCCTACACAAAAGGGATCCCCTCCTGTGCGCATGGGCGGATTCCCGGACCGGGCGGCCTGCGGTTTAAGTTTGCTGCTCTACAGTCCTGGCTCGCACGGAGGCCACATTAAGTGGCCTCCGGCTCGTGCGGAACTCGCGACAAACTTAAACCGCAGGCCGCCCGGTCCGGGAATCCGACATGCTCGTCGAGGCAACGCTACCTGCCAAAAAGGGACAGGTTTATTTTGGTCGGTTTTATCTGGGGAAACGTCGCGCTCCAGCGGTAATCTGCTCTCATCTGTCGCATGGATATCGGCGGCGTTTCCATTTAACGCAAAAGAGGCCGCTTCCCCTAGTAAGAAGCGGCCCCAAATCTTACGAATAGACGATGGTAAAGGGCTCTTTCGTTTCGGTCTCCCCTGTTGATGTATACCTCACAATTTCAAGGGTTACCGAGACAACTTGATCGACATCAATCAACTTCGTTGGCACCCAGATGTTCTCTCCGCTATTGCGCCCATAAGAAAAATATAAGTTGAACACCCCTGCGTCGTCATCTTCGATAATCTGCTCCGATCCATCCTTGTAGCTGACGGTCAGCTTATTATCAACTGCTTCATAGCCCAAATCATCGATGTGCGTCTGGATGGAAAACGGGCTAATCTCAAGAGGCGAGTCACCGGAGCGGAGTTCCTTTGTATCGACGTACGCTCCAATATTGAACTCGGGTGTCGACGCCTCAAACCGCCTCGCACTCTCACCTTCACCCTCGGTCCAGTGGATATTCCAAGTGACAGCATGTTGCAAATCTCGCTCGCGATCCATAGCGGCAAAGTACATCGTGCCATTAATGACAGTATCGCTTGATGTGTCCTTATCAATTGTGCTGCGTGTGTCAGGCCATTCCTCGCCGAACTTCATATCGGGCGTGCCGATGCCCTGCTCTTCTTCACCATAGAGAACAAGTTCGCCAATCTCTGCTGCTGGCTTGTAGTAGTTAACTCCATTTGGATTGGACAACGTAAACGTCACGGCTCCGCAGCCGTTTTGGTCGATTGCCATCTCATGGATATCAAGCGTATAGCCGTTGCCCTCGACGGACAGATTAACCTCCTGGACTGCGCCTTCCAGGCTTTGGGGCGCGATGCCATCGCCAAACTCTCTGGTGTAGGTATATTTAGTTCCCGATGAGCCGCCGTTGGTCCAGGTAATGGAATCCCCGTTGCCGTGGTTTCCCCAGGCAGAGGCAAAATAGCTGGAATTGACGACGGCGTAGGCGACCCCTCCGGTCGCCAGCACTCCGGCAAGGCATCCGATCACGGCAACATACAGAGGCTTCGCGTGACCCTTTCGGCGAAGCGGCTCACCAGCAGCGGCATAAAGAACACGGTCAGCAAGATCGCTATCGGCTTGGACGGACTCGAAGGCCTGCTTGATTTGATTGGATTTCACGGTCGCCCTCCTCTAGGATGAACTTGAGCTTCGATCTGCCGCGAGCCAAACGCGTTCGAACAGTCGCGGCTGGCACATGCAATAACTCGGCAATCTCTGAGGTCGAAAAGCCCAGATAGTAATAGAGCATGATGGGAACACGGAATCGTTCCGGAAGTCGCATAACGTCTGACAGGACCGCCTTGGTCTCCTCCTGCGCCGTCGAAAGCGAATCGGCCAGGTTCTCAATATCCTCCACACGCCTCCATGGCTTTCGAAAGAGAGATTTGCATTCATTGATCGTGACCCGGATAAGCCATCGACGAAGATGTTCCCAGCTTTCAAATTGCGCATCGCTTTTGAGTAACTTCAGAAAGACGTCTTGAGCGACATCGTCGGCATCGGCACGATCGCGCAGATACGTCAATGCGATTCGAAACACGACATCTCTGTGATCTTCAACCGCCTGTCTAAATGCTTGTTCTTCCATAATCACCTCCCGGTGACGTTAATAATTCTTGGTGAGGCCCTCACCTTAGATACGCTCTTGTCGGGCGAAATGTTTCAAATTCAAGCATGAAAAACCGAACAAAATAAACCTGTCCCTTTTTGGCATAAAGGAATCCCCTCCCGTCCCGGGAATCCGACGTACTCGTCGGGGCAACGTTCCTCATCAAAAAAGGCCCGCCCCCCTGTTGGGAAGCGAGCCTTTATAAGGGCGGTTAACGTACTAGGAAATTACTCCTCGTCGTTGTCCTTGGCCTCTTCGGCGTCGTCGGTGTCCACGAGCTGGTTGAGCAGCTCGTCGAGGGACGCCATGTCCTCGTTGATGGCACCGTTGGCGGGAGCCTTCTTGTCGTCGATCGGGGCGCCCAGGAGCTCCTCGTCGGCGTCGGCGTGATGCGTCGGCGCAGCGGAGGTGCCCAGCAGGATGTCGTCCGGACCGTCGGGGCTAAAGACCATCTGCAGCAGCTGCGAGAGGTCTTCCTCGTCGGCAACGTCGTCGTTGTTCTCGAGGATGTAGAGCAGGTCGTGGGCCTCCAGGCCGTCACGGAGCTCCTCGATTGCCTTGGCACCGATGCCATCGATGCGCAGCAGATCCTCCTCGGACTTACCGACCAGGTCGCCGACCGTCTCGATGCCAACCTCGCTGAACTTGTTGGTCCAGCGTTGCGACACGCCCAGGTCGTCGAACAGGTACAGGCGAGCCTTCTCGGCGGAGATGGTGTGGCCGTTGCGGGTGAACGAACCGTCAGCACCGCCGAACTCGTCGTAGCCGGCCCAGTCGAGCTGCTGCGGAAGCTGCTCGTCCAGGTCCTTGAGCTCCACAGGAGCCCACTCGGGCAGCGACTTGGCGTTGGGCGAAGCCGGGCCGTCGATGTCCACGTAGCCGTCGGCCGTGCGATACGTCAGCTTGGCGTTGGCGTACGGCTTGAGGCCAGTACCAGCCGGGATCTTCTTACCGACGATGACGTTGGACTTAAGGTCGAGCAGGTGATCGACCTTGCCCTCGATGGCAGCCTCGGTAAGGACGCCAGCGGTACGGATGAACGAAGCGCTCGACAGCCAGGAGTCGATGTTGGACGCGACCTTGAGCGTACCCAGGATGACGGGCTCGGCCACGGGAGCCTGACCGCCCAGACGGGCAACGCGCTCGACCTCGTCGGCGAACTCGTAGCGGTCGACGTACTGACCAAGCAGGTACTTGGAGTCACCGGGGTTGGTGATCTGAACGCGACGCAGCATCTGACGTGCGAGCACCTCGATGTGCTTGTCGTTCAGGTCGACGCCCTGACTGGTGTAGACGTCCTTGACGCTCTCGACGAAGGTGTGCATCGTCGACTCGATGTCGGTCAGCTTGCGCAGGTTGCGGAAGTTGACGAAGCCCTTGGTGATCTGGTCGCCGGCGCGAACCTCGCAGCCGTCCTCGATCTCGGGCATAAAGCGCACCGAAGCGGGGACGCGACGCTCGTCGAGGACACGGGTGTGATCCTCGGAGTCGGTGAGCGTCAGCACGTACTCGGACTTCTCGGGCTTAATCGAGAGGTGGCCGGAGTACGGAGCCAGCTCGGCCTCGCGACCCAGGATCTTCTCGTTGACGTTGCCGACGATATCGAACATACGGCTGACCGTAGGCAGACCCTGCGTAATATCGTCGACGCCAGCGACGCCGCCGGAGTGAATGGTACGCATCGTAAGCTGCGTACCGGGCTCGCCGATGGACTGGGCGGCAATAATGCCGACCGCGGTACCGATGGCGACCGGACGACGGGTGGAAAGATCCCAGCCGTAGCACTTCTGGCACACGCCGTACTTGGAACGGCAGGTGAGCAGCGCGCGGAGCTTGACCTTCTTGAGGCCTGCATCGACCATCTTCTGGATGTCGGCGACCTTCTCGATGTAACCGTCCTGCTCAAAGAGCACGGTGCCATCGGGAGCCACGACGTCCTCAATGAAGCAACGGCCGACGAGGTCGGTGTTGAGGTCGGTGGTGCCGGGGATGATGAGGTTGTAGGTGACGCCCTCGTGCGTACCGCAGTCCTCCTCGCGGACGATGACGTCCTGGGCCACGTCGACCAGACGACGGGTCAGGTAACCAGAGTCCGAGGTGTGGGATGCGGTATCGACCAGGCCCTTACGGGCGCCGTAGGTCGAAATGAAGTACTCGAGCGGCAGCAGACCCTCGCGGAAGTTCGCCTTAATGGGAAGGTCGATCGTCTCGCCGGACATGTCTGCCATCAGGCCACGCATGCCACCGAGCTGACGCAGCTGGGTCTTAGAACCACGGGCGCCGGAGTCGGCCATCATGTACAGCGGGTTCTCCTCGTCGAACATGTCGAGCATGAGCGCTGCAACCTTATCGGTACAAGCGGTCCACTCGTTAACGACTTCGATGTGGCGCTCCGTCTCGTTGATGAAGCCCTCCTCGAAGTACTCGTTGATCTGGTCGACGTTGGCCTGGGCGCGGTCGAGCAGCTCCTGCTTCTCGGCAGGGATGAGAGCGTCCCACACCGAGATGGTGAGGCCGGCGCGGGTAGCGTAGTGGAAGCCAGAGTACTTGATGGCGTCGAGGATCGGGCCGACCTTGGCCTCGGGGTAACGATCGCAGCAGTCCGCAACCAGCTTGGCCACGTCGCCCTTGACCATCTTGTAGTTCATGAACTCGTAGTCTTCGGGCAGGCACTGGCGGTTGAAGATGATGCGGCCGATAGAGGTCTCGAAGCGCGCGGTCTTGTTGCCGGTGACGTCGTAGTCGACGAACTCGTTCTTGCCGTTCTTGACGCGGAAGATACGGGTGCCGTCCTCGTTGATGACGTTGGCGTCGGCAGCGGACACGCGGACCTGGATCTTGGCCTGCATGTCGACCTCGGAGCGGCAGTCATAGGCGTGCAGCGCGTCGTCAAAGCTCGAGAACACGTGGTTCTCGCCCGGCAGACCGTCGCGGACCTGGGTCAGGTAGTACACACCGATGATCATGTCCTGCGAGGGGATGTTGACCGGCTTGCCGGATGCCGGCGAGCGCAGGTTGTTCGCAGAGAGCATGAGCACGCGGGCCTCGGCCTGAGCCTGGCTGGACAGCGGCACGTGGACAGACATCTGGTCACCGTCGAAGTCGGCGTTGAAGGGCGAGCAGACCAGCGGATGCAGGTGGATAGCCTTGCCCTCGACCAGCACCGGCTCAAAGGCCTGGATGGACAGGCGGTGCAGGGTCGGTGCACGGTTGAGCAGCACGACGCGGCCGTCGATGACCTCTTCGAGGATGTCCCACACAAAGGTGGCACCGCGGTCGATAGCGCGCTTGGCGCCCTTGATGTTCTCGACCTTGCCAAGCTCGACCAGGCGCTTCATGACGAAGGGCTTGAAGAGCTCCAGCGCCATGGTCTTGGGCAGACCGCACTGGTGCAGCAGCAGCTTGGGGTCGGTAACGATGACCGAACGGCCGGAGTAGTCGACACGCTTGCCCAGCAGGTTCTGACGGAAACGGCCCTGCTTGCCCTTGAGGGCCTCGGCGAGCGACTTGAGCGGGCGACCGCCACGGCCAGAGACCGGGCGACCACGACGGCCGTTGTCGAACAGGGCGTCCACGGACTCCTGGAGCATGCGCTTCTCGTTGTTCACGATGATCGCAGGGGCGTCCAGGTCGAGCAGGCGCTTGAGTCGGTTGTTACGGTTGATCACGCGACGATACAGGTCGTTGAGGTCGGACGCGGCGAAGCGGCCGCCGTCGAGCTGGACCATCGGGCGCAGATCGGGCGGAATGACCGGGATGACATCCAGGATCATGTTCGCGGGGCTGTTGCCGCCCTTCAGGAAGGCGTCAACGACCTCGAGGCGCTTGACGGCCTTCTCGCGCTTCTGCTTCTGGGAGTCCTCGTCGGCGATGATGGCCTTGAGCTTCTCGGCCTCGGAGGGGAGGTCGATGGCAGCGAGCAGGTCGCGGACGGCCTCGGCACCCATGCCACCCTTGAAGTACATGGAGTAGTAACGGGTCATCTCGCGGAACAGCGGCTCATCGGAAATGAGGTCGCGCTCGCTGAGCTTCATGAAGGCGTTGAAGGCGTCCGTGCGGAGCTGCTTCTCGTCCTTGCACTCTTCCTCGATGTCGACGATGCCAGAGGCGATCTCCTCGGGGGTCAGCGGCTCCTCGTCGGAGAACTCGTCAAAGTTCTCGGGGTTGCCCTGCTCCTTGAGGGACTCGATCTGGCGGGCGCACTCGGCATCGATCTCTTCCAGATCGGCGGCGAGCTCCTCGCGCAGGTCGTCGGCATCGGCCTCGCGAGCCTCGTAGTCGACCTCGGTGATGATGTAGCTGGCAAAGTACAGAACCTTCTCGAGGTCCTTGGACTTGATGTCGAGCATACGGCTCATCGGGAAGCTCGTGGGGCTCTTGAAGTACCAGATGTGGGACACGGGAGCGGCGAGCTCGATGTGGCCCATGCGGTCGCGACGCACCTTGGCCGAGGTGACCTCGACGCCGCAGCGCTCGCAGACGATGCCCTTAAAGCGAATGCCCTTGTACTTGCCGCAGGAGCACTCCCAGTCCTTGGCGGGACCGAAGATCTTCTCGCAGAACAGGCCGTCCTTCTCGGGCTTGAGGGTACGGTAATTGATGGTCTCCGGCTTCTTGACCTCACCGTGCGACCAGGAACGGATCTGGTCGGCGGAGGCAAGGGAGATCTTTACCGAGTCAAAATCAGTAGCTTCGAAATCTGCCACAGTCAACTACTCCTTATCAGTGGTCGTGGCGGCGACAGCCTCGGGTGCCTCGGCGGTCTCGGCATCCTCGGCCTCGACGTCGGCGTCAACGCCGGCGAGCGCAGCCAGGTCGTCGAGAGCGGAGGTCTCCTCGGCGGTCACAGGGGCGGAGGCGTCCTCGTCGGCATCGTGCATGGGCTCGATGTCCAGCGCGAGGGAGCGGATCTCCTTGACGAGAACCTTGAAGGACTCGGGAATACCCGGGACCGGGACGTTCTCGCCCTTGACGATGGACTCGTAGGTCTTGACGCGGCCCACGGTATCGTCGGACTTGACGGTCAGGATCTCCTGCAGGACGTTGGAAGCACCGTACGCGTACAGCGCCCAAACTTCCATCTCGCCGAAGCGCTGGCCGCCGAACTGGGCCTTGCCGCCCAGAGGCTGCTGGGTAACCAGGCTGTAAGGGCCGGTCGAACGGGCGTGGATCTTGTCGTCGACCATGTGGCCGAGCTTGAGGATGTAGGACGTACCCACGGTAATGGGCTCGCGGAACTCCTCGCCGGTGCGGCCGTCGAACAGGCGGGTCTTGCCGCGCTCGTCAAGCTGGGTGACGAACTCGGGGCGCATGTGATCACCAAAGGCAGCGGTGGCCTTGTTGAGCATGTTCTTGTTGGCACGACGAATGACCTCGGCGATCTCGTCCTCCTTGGCGCCGTCGAAGACGGGCGTCGCGGTGAAGAACGGACCGGGGATGTACTTGTCGGAGTCGGCCTGCTCGGTATCCCAACCGCAGGCGGCAGCCCAGCCAAGGTGGCACTCGAGCAGCTGGCCGACGTTCATACGCGAAGGAACGCCCAGCGGGTTGAGGATAACGTCGATCGGGGTACCGTCAGCCATGTAGGGCATGTCCTCGACCGGCAGAACGTTACAGATAACACCCTTGTTGCCGTGGCGGCCGGCGATCTTATCGCCCTGCTGGATCTTACGACGCTGAGCGACGTAGACGCGCACCTGCTCGTTGACGCCGGGGGCCAGGTCATCGCCGTTCTCGCGGCTAAAGCGGACGACGTCGATGACGCGGCCGTAAGCGCCGTGAGGCATCTTAAGGGAGGTGTCGCGGACGTCGTGGGCCTTGGCACCGAAGATGGCGCGCAGCAGGCGCTCCTCGGCGGTCAGAGCGCTCTCGCCCTTAGGCGTGACCTTGCCGACCAGGATGTCGCCAGGGCCGACCTCGGCGCCGATGCGGATGATGCCGTCCTCGTCGAGGTTGGCAAGCATGTCCTCGGAGAGGTTCGGGATCTCGCGGGTGATCTCCTCGGGACCGAGCTTGGTGTCGCGGGCGTCGATCTCGTGACGGGTGATGTTGATGGTCGTCAGCAGGTCCTCGGCCACCAGGCGCTCGGACACGACGATACCGTCCTCGTAGTTAAAGCCTTCCCACGGCATGTAGGCCACGGTGAGGTTCTGGCCCAGTGCGAGCTCGCCGTGATCGGTCGAAGGACCATCGGCCAGAGGCTCGCCCTGCTCAACGGTGTCACCGACGCGAACGAGCGGACGGTGGTTGATGCAGGTGGACTGGTTGGAGCGCTGGTACTTGGCCAGGTGATACTCGTCCATACCGCCGGCATGCTTGACGATGATCTTGGCGGCGTCGGCAAAGATGACCTCGCCGGCGTTCTTGGCCAGGGTGACCTCGCCGGAGTCCAGAGCGGCGCGACGCTCCATGCCGGTACCGACATAGGGAGCGGCGGGGTGAACCAGCGGCACGGCCTGACGCTGCATGTTAGCGCCCATCAGCGTACGCTTGGCGTCGTCGTGCTCCAGGAACGGGATCAGCGTGGCTGCGACGGAGAGCATCTGACGCGGCGAGACGTCCATGTAGTCGACGTCCTCGACGGGCACGTCGGCGGGAGCGCCGAAGGAGCCGTCGAAGTCGCGAGTACGGGCGATCACGGTGTGGGGGCGGACGATCTTGCCCTCGGCATCGGTCGTGATGAACTCGTTGGTCTTGGGATCGAGCGGCGTGTTGGCCGGCGCGATGACGTGCTTCTCTTCCTCGTCAGCGGTCATCCAGTCGATCTGGTCGGTGGCAACGCCGTTCTCGACGCGGCGGAACGGGGCCTCGATGAAGCCGTACTCGTTGACGCGGGCGTAGAGGGCGAGCGAGCCGATCAGGCCGATGTTGGGGCCTTCGGGGGTCTCGATCGGGCACATGCGGCTGTAGTGCGAGTTGTGAACGTCGCGGACGGCCGTCGGCACGTTGGTGCGGCGGCTGGAGCCCGACTTGTGGCCGGCAAGACCGCCAGGGCCGAGTGCGGACAGACGGCGCTTGTGGGTCAGACCGGTCAGGGGGTTCGCCTGGTCCATGAACTGCGAGAGCTGCGAGGAACCGAAGAACTCCTTGATGGAGGCCACGATCGGACGGATGTTGATGAGCGACTGCGGGGTGATCTCGTCGATGTCCTGGGAGCTCATGCGCTCACGGACGACGCGCTCCATACGGCTCATGCCGATACGGAACTGGTTGGCGACGAGCTCGCCGACGGTGCGGATACGGCGGTTGCCGAAGTGGTCGATGTCGTCGACCTTGAAGCCCTGCTCGCCGGCGGCGAGGGACAGCAGGTAGCGCAGCGTCGCGACGATATCCTCGTCGGTGAGCACCGTGACCTCTTCCTCGGTGGTGAGGTTGAGCTTCTTGTTGACCTTGTAGCGACCGACGCGGGCCAGATCGTAGCGCTGCGGGTTGAAGAGCAGGCCCTCGAGCAGGCTGCGGGAAGCGTCCACGGTGGGAGGCTCGCCCGGGCGCAGGCGACGGTAGATCTCGATGAGGGCGTCCTCGCGGGTGAGGGCGGTGTCGCGCTCCAGGGTGCGCTTGATCACATCGGAGTTGCCGAGCAGCTCGATGATGTCGTCGTTGGTGACGGCAATGCCAAGGGCGCGCAGGAACATCGTGGCGCTCTGCTTGCGCTTACGGTCGATGGAGACCATGAGCTGGTCGCGCTTGTCGACCTCAAACTCAAGCCAAGCACCGCGGGACGGGATGATCTGGGCCTTGTAAATCTGCTTGCCCGAATCCATCTCGGAGCTGTAGTACACGCCCGGGGAGCGGACGAGCTGCGAGACAACGATACGCTCGGTACCGTTGATGATGAAGGTGCCCTGATCGGTCATCATGGGGAAGTCGCCCATGAAGACGAGCTGCTCCTTGATCTCGCCGGTCTCCTTGTTGGTGAGACGGACGTCGGTCAGAAGCGGGGCCTGATAGGTCATGTCCTTCTCGCGGCACTCCTCGACGGTGTGCGCGGGGTCGCCGAACTGATGCTCGCCGAAGGTAACCTCGAGAACATGGTTCTGGCTCTGGATGGGGCTGGATTCCTTGAACGCCTCACGAAGGCCCTCGTCCTTAAAACGCTCAAAGGATTCCCTTTGAACAGAGATAAGGTTGGGGAGCTCCATGGCCTCCGGGATTTTCCCGAAGCTGACGCGCTTGCGCTCAGTGGCAGTGTATGCGTAGGTCACCAGGTTTTTCCTCCTTCACGGAAATGCTCGGTGGGTTGGCGAGGCATAGCTTCGCCAGTTATCGCAACCTAATAGTTTATCAGGTACCGACCGTTGGGCAAGAAAAGCCTTGACGCGATTGAGTTTTTGGAGTAGCAAAGTTTTTCGACAGAAAACACGCAGGTAGATAGGTATGTATCGAACACCTGTTCATATATTTTCTGTGAACAGCGCTACTGATGCGCGCCGCTGAATGGCGGAATGGCTTTGAGGGTTAATCGGGCGGAAACTGCGTCCCGTTTTGAGGCCTCAAACTGGGCCGCAGTTTCCGGTTGAGCCCTGTTTGGGAAAGCATATCCCGTTCTGAGCCGATATTCCGGGTCGCAGTTTCCGCTAGGGGCCCAACCGGAAAGCGCGTCCCAGAATTCGACCAAATTGTGGGTCGCACTTTCCGGCAGGACGTGACAAGGGGACCGCCGCTCTATCGCATCCGTTTGGCAATGTTGCGCAACAGATTCTTCGAATCCGGCATGAAGATACTAGATAGTTATGTATAACCCGACGAAAGGATCACCATGTTCAAGAGCATCCGAAAAGGCGGGAGGATCATCGCAGCCACAATCGGCATCGTAGCGGCGCTGACCCCGCTGGCTGCCCCCCGCGGCATTAGCTGACGGCCTACCGACACCGGAGCTGGAGAAGTCGTACACCTTTAAGAACACGACCATCGAGGCTCTCACGGACGACGAGGACCATGCAATCTTGAGGACCTATCAGCGCACCGACGATGAGGATGAAGACTATTCCACCGTCGGCTATTCCGTTCTCGATCTCTCGAATGGATCGACCAAGGACATCAAGATACCGAAAGCCAGTCTTGAATCCGTACAGACGCAAGCGGGATGTGTCACTTGGCTTGACGGCAACAACCTCGCCATCTATTCGGTTGATGACCAGAAGACAAGCACCCACCCCATCGAACTTAAAAAATATGCAGAAACATATGTTGAGCTTTCAACGAACGGCAAAGTTGCCGCCATTGCATACAAAAATGGGCATTTTGATTTAAAGCGGATTGACGTTTACGATCTTGAAGCCAATAAGATGATCGAATCATATAAATGCGGCAAAAACGACGAGCGTTACCTGTTGTCGAACGACGGGAAGCGGCTTTATGTAACCTCTTTAGGCGATAACGGATCGTCCAAGCTGACGACTATAGATACGTCGAGTGGCACGAGGAAGACTCAAACAATTCCCTTTACGGGCAGCAAATTCATGGTAAGAAAAGCAGGGTCAGACACTGTATATGTTGGCGGTAACACTTGCGATACTCTGGCGAAATTCGACTACGATGGAAATGTTGAATTCCTCGCTGATGGCCAGTTGTTTAACTTCGTGATCCCTAATGACAACTTCCTGTTTGCCGCCAAGATTAGCCGGAAAAATAATGAGGCAGATTGGGATTCCATTCAATACGTAATGTTGAATGACCGTGGCGAGGAAACCGGAACGGTCAGTCCCGCATTTAAGGATACAGACGACTCTCATTACGGTTTCTGGGACTTTTCCGAGCATGGTAACATGACGCTTGTCAGCCTCTCAAAAAGAGTCGCCTCAAATTCTGAATCCAATTCGGACTCAGAAGCAGATGCCGAGGATAGCAAAACGTCTGTTTCTGTATACCTCGCAGAGACAAGCACCGGGCAGAAAACTAAGCTGCCAATTAAAACCGAAAATGTAAGAGAACTTCAGTTCATAGATGGAGACCAAAAGATATTCGCTGCTTACGAGGACAAAAATGATTCCGACAAACTACATATCGATATTTACAAGTCGAATATCCCGCATAGCGTAATCGACGATGTACTGTTCTTTGCCAAGAACAACCTGCCGGTTGTGATTGGTGGTGGCATTGTTCTTGTACTGGTTATCGGCGGCACACTAATCGTTTGCGTGCGCCGTCGCAAGAAGCGTTCCGGCGTCAAGGGTGACGCTTCCAACTCGACGACCGAGACAAAGAAGCAAAAGCATGGCCGACGCGGGAAAAAGGCCCAACAGGCGACCCCATCCACCAGCGCCACTTCCCAACCAGAAATTTCTTCTTTCGCGCCACGATTCTGCAATCATTGCGGCAACCCGCTCGTTCCGGGGTCCAAGTTCTGCCCCAAGTGCGGCCATCCGGTCGAATAGCATCTGACAAGCGAACCCACAGCCAAATCGGGCCGCCCCTCACGGGGCGGCCCTTTTGCTTGGAAGGA
Organism: Collinsella sp.; assembly: GCA_018376905.1. Taxonomy (GTDB): domain Bacteria; phylum Actinomycetota; class Coriobacteriia; order Coriobacteriales; family Coriobacteriaceae; genus Collinsella. Next base: position 14,978 of record JAHAAK010000008.1, read on the forward strand.
AATCAGGTGAAGCGGCAGGATGTGACAAAGGAACTGTCCCTTTGCCACATTGGCTGAAAAAAACGGGTGCAGACCGAAGTCCGCGCCCGTAAATGTCGGTGCCCGAAGGCTTATTTGCGCATCAAGCCGCCGCGCTCGTCGATGGCGTCCCAGAAGGCGCTGGCAAAGCGAGGATCGCTTGCAGCCATGAGGGCGTTGGTGGCCATCCAGCCAGACGGGGTGCCGGTATCGTAGCCCGAGAGCGGGTCGATGACGACAGCGTACATGGCCTCGCGGTCGAGCGAGCGGGCCATGGCGTCGGTAAGCTGAATCTCGCCGCCCTTGCCGGCCTGCTGATCGGCGAGCAGGTCCATGACCAGCGGGCTCAGCAGGTAACGACCGACGATGTACAGGTTGGACGGAGCCGCCTCGGGAGCAGGCTTCTCGACCAGACCGCCGATGCGCCAAACGGCACCGGGCTCGTCGTCGGCAGCTTTCTCGAAGCCCTCGAGCGAGCCAACGCGATCGCCGGCGATGACGCCATAGCGGCTGACTTCCTCGGGAGCACACGCGGCAACGGCGATAACCGAAGCGCCACCGTGCTCCTTGGAGACAGCAAGCATCTTGTCGCAGATGTCACGGTTGGGCACAACGTAGTCGCCCAGAAGAACCAGGAAGTTCTCCCCTGCCACGGCGTCGGCAGCAGAGCGAATGGCATGACCGAGGCCCTTGGGCTCGTACTGATAACGGAAGTCGACCGGCATGCCGCCCGCGTGGGCAACTGCATCGGCGTAAGCATCCTTACCGCGCTCGCGCAGCAGGTTCTCGAGCGAGCGATCGGGCTGGAAGTAGCTCAGCAGCTCGGGCTTACCGGGAGAGGTAACGATGATGGCGTCGTCGACCTCCTCGGGGTCGAGCGCCTCCTCGACGACATACTGAATGACCGGCTTGTCGAGCACCGGCAGCATCTCTTTGGGCGTGCACTTAGTGCCAGGCAGAAAACGCGTGCCAAGACCGGCGGCGGGGATGATTGCCTTCATATTATTCAAGGATCCTTTCGCAGGCGCAGAATGCGCCCTGTGCGTGCGGCACGGCGGCCGCAGACCAAATTGCGATACCGAAGTATCTTACCGCCGGAGACATACGTCGCCGTAAGGCAAACGCAATTCTTCAGCAGGTCAACGCAAATTATTGCTCGAATGGTGCAATTTTACGCCCCAGCGGTAACGAGATTGGCACGGCGAAGACAACGGTGTTCTGCGCGCCGAGCAATGGGAATGAAGGGCCAATACAAAAAAGACGGGGCTCGCAATGCGAACCCCGTCTGCAAAGAAATCTGGCGAGAAAGCCTGATTACTTGAGGGTGACAGCAGCGCCAGCAGCCTCGAGCTTCTCCTTGGCAGCCTCGGCGTCCTCCTTCTTGGCACCCTCGAGAACAGCCTTGGGAGCGCCCTCGACGACCTCCTTGGCCTCCTTCAGGCCAAGGTTGGTGAGCTCACGGACGGCCTTGATGACCTGGATCTTGTTGTCGCCGAAGCCCTCGAGCACGACGTCAAACTCGGTCTTCTCCTCGGCCTCAGCAGCGCCAGCAGCGGGAGCAGCGACAACAGCGGCAGGAGCAGCGGCGGAAACGCCGAAGGTGTCCTCGATAGCCTTGACGAGCTCGGAAGCCTCGAGAAGGGTCATTTCCTTAAGAGCATCGATGATCTCATCGGTGGTAAGCTTAGCCATTTCTAAGTCCTTTCGGTTTCCGTGCGGATGCACGGAGATCAGTTAAAACACGGCGCGAATGCGCCAGGGGTGCGGCGTTGCCGCCGCGGGCGAAAACAGCAACTAGGCTGCCTTCTGCTCGGAGACCTGCTGGATCGAACGAGCGAGACCAGAGGAAACGCCGTTGACGCAGACAGCGATGTCGCGAGCGAAACCGGAGATGAGACCGGCGATCTGGCCGAGAAGCTGATCCTTGGTGGGCAGCTCGGCGATAGCCTTAACATCATCAGCGGAAACGGCCTTGCCGTCGGAGATACCGCCCTTGATCTCAAGGACGCCCTTGGACTTAGCGGAGAAGTCCTTAAGGGCCTTAGCGGCCTCGACCGGCTCGGTCTCGTAGAACACATAAGCGACGGGGCCGGCGAGGATCTCGTCGATCTCGGGCTGCTCCTGGTTCTTGAGAGCGATCTTGACCAGGTTGTTCTTGTAGACCTTCATCTCGGCGCCGCACTCGCGAAGCTGATGACGCAGCTCCTGAGCCTGCTTAACCGTCAGACCGTTGTAGTTGACGACGAACAGACCGGCGTTCTCGGCGATACGGGACTCGATCTCTGCAACCTTGTCGATTTTGTACTGCTGGGGCATGAATTACACCTCCTCGAATTCTTTCCGGGCACGGTCCGCCACAAGGACGTGACGGGGGCATGTCCAAAAAGAAAGCCCCCGCGCTGCATGAGCGACGGGGGCGAGAAGACATATCTACTCGACCACCTCGGCTGGCGGGAAGTCCCATTAAGCTCGCGGGTAAGACCCGTTTGCGCCGGCTGTCTCTGGCAGCGGATTCGTGCGTGAACCGAAAGTATTATGGCGGGGACCCCGGCGTCGGTCAACGGAAAACCGGGCTGCACACAATTCCACCATCCGGCACGCGTCGCCGAAGGCCAGGCGCAAGGTTTTCGCTCGGTCAAGTCCTGGCTCGCACGAAGAGCACATTAAGTGCTCTTCGGCTCGTGCGGAATCTACGAAATCCTTGCGCCTGGCCTTCGGCGGCGCGTGCCTGCGTCAACTATGGGGCAGACCGGTTTTACGTTGACCGACGCGCCCCACGCATAATCCTTATGTCGGTAGGCTGATGCGTTGCGTCCCTGATGGCTACAGGGTTGAAACGAAGGTGGACAGGCGGTGGAGGCCTTCGTCTAGGTCTTTGTCGGAGACGCAGTAGCTGAGGCGGATATGGCCTTCGGTTCCGAAGCAGTTTCCGGGAACTAGGGCTACGTTGGCCTCTTTGATGGCTTTGATGCAGAAGTCTTCGCTGGTTAGGCCGAACTTTTTGATGCTCGGGAAAGTGTAGAAGGCTCCTGCGGGCTCTACTACGTCGAGGCCCATGTTGTTGAGGGCTGTAAGAACGCGTTCGCGGCGGGCTCGGTAGACTTTGAGCATGGGGGTTGGGTCGACGGTCAGGGCTCGCGCCGCGGCGTCCATCTCGAAGGAGACGGCGCTCGATACTAGGTATTGGTGAGCTTTTGCGATCTCGGCGATGACGGGGGCTGCGGCTACGAGCCAGCCCAGGCGCCAGCCGGTCATGGCCCAGGGCTTGGAGAAGCTCTCGATGACGACCGTCTGCTCTCGCAGCTCCGGGTGGCGCTGGGCAAAGCGCTCGTAACCGTCAACGTAAACCAGGCGGTTGTATACGTCGTCGCAGATTACGTAGATGCCCGCCTGGTCTGCCACGCGTGCCACGGCGTCGAGCGATGCCGCGTCAAGGATGCAGCCCGTAGGATTGTTGGGCGAGCAGATGACGATGGCTTTGGTCGCCGGCGTCACGCAAGCACGAAGTGCGTCCTCGTCAATCTGAAATTGTGCAGGCTCCGTATCCAAAAAGACAGCTTTGGCGTGGTTGGCCACGACGATGCTCTCGTACAGGCCAAAGGCCGGTGTGGGGATGATGACCTCGTCGCCGGGGTTGAGCATAGCCATGAATGTTGCCGACAGTGCCTCGGTCGCGCCGTCGGTCAGGATGACCTCGTCGGCCGAAAACGTAAAGCCCGCGTCCTCCATATATGCGGACAGCGCCTCGCGCAGGGCGGGGCGGCCGTTGTTGGGCGGATAGTGCGTGTCGCCACGGTCAAGCGAGGCCGTCACCTCGGCGCTAATCACGTCGGGCGTGGGAAAATCGGGCTCGCCGAGCGCAAGCGCAATGCATCCCGGATGCTGAGCGGCGAGCGCGTTAATTCGGCGGATGCCGGAGGGCTTGAGCGTGGCAAGCGAGGTATTCATGGGCAGACGCATGGCGTTCCTTTCGTAAGGGTTGCACTAGGATAGCGCGGCGGGAGGATGGCAGACGGTGTAACCTAAACGGAAACGGACTGGAAAGGAGATGGCATGGAGGCGATCGCACACGGCGATAAGCCCAAAACGCTGCAATCCATTGCGTATATCAGTATTCCCGATAGCGCCAATCTTGAGTTTTTGCTTTGGGACCTCCAGGATGCCATCGCGGCGTATGCCCGGCTTTCCGGCACTTCGCTCCCCCGCCCGGTCGATCTGGGGACGGACGATGCCGGCAGCGTTGTGGACGGCATCGTATTCGCTGTTGGGGATATGCTCGATGGCGAAGCGATGTCCGCCGTTGAGCAGGCACTCGATTGTGTTGTAGGCGCAGAAGCGCGCGTCTATGTCGTTGTTCAAGCCGCCTGCGGGAGTCCCGAGCAGGCGCACACGGTCGTTGGACATCTGCGCGAAGCGTGCGAACGTCGAGGGCTGTCGTGGTGCGGTGGCATTGTCGCCTGCTGCGGCAACGGCATTGCAGCGCTTCGCCGATCCCCACGCATGGGCCTCTTGCGCCGACCGTTTTCGGAAGCCATGGACAAGCTCGTGGGTGCGGTGCGCATGGGTTGTTCGGTTGAGCATGCGCAACGACTCGGCGGCGGCAATGCCGAGGACGTCGACACCGATGGCATGGCTTATGCCGAACCCGCGCTGCCCGCACCGATTTGGCATATCGCTATGAAATATCTCGGCAGTCGCTCATACATCTAAATTAAAAAGCTGCCCAGCCAACGGCCTCGCCCCAACGATCAATAAGCCGCTCCAGGCGCCAAGCCGCGTTGGCGGGGCTCGTCGACGGCAGTACGACAGCCGGCAGCCCCGTGCGCTCTTGCAGGTAGCGCCTGTAGAGCCGCCCGGCCGTGCCGCCGTTACAGACAACGACCTCGATCGGCGCGGCATCGGTAATGCGCTCGATACGCGCCGGTACGACGTTTTTGATGCTGGCGTCGCTCGAGCCCTTGATGTCGCAGCTCTCAATCACATCCCACAGGGCCACGCCACCATTCAGCAACATAGCCCGCTTGGCGGCAATCGAGGCGTCGAGCGTCGCGGACTCACCGTCCGCCAAAGGTTCCCCCTCGTTGGGCGGCACGGGCGCACCAAGGCACGCAGCCATCACGCGCCAAAAGCGGTTCTGCGGGTTGCCGTAATAGAAGGCATTGGCACGCGAGAGCACCGAGGGAAACGACCCCAGCACCAAAACGCGCGAGTGCTCGTCAAACACGGGCTCAAACCCATGCTCAATATGTTGATAGCCCTCGTCCGGCGCGGCCACGAGCTAGGCCCTCAGCAGATAGCGCACCTCATAGGGTGCAAGCTCGAGGGTACCCGTAAGCTCGACCGTGGGCGCATCGTCGGCAAGCAGGTCGACGAAGGAGCCGTTGAGTTCGCCGGCCCCAAAGGTATAGGGCTCGTCCACGGCATTTACTGCCACGAGCACCGTCGCGTCGTCGCAGGCACGTTCGAACAGCAGCTGCTTGTTCTGGATCACCACGTTGCGATAGGCGCCGCAGTTGAGGGCGTGGGCCGCCGTGTCGTTTGCCGAGCGCAGGTGTGCCAGCTGCGTGATAAATGCGGTCAGCTCGTTGGGCGCGGGCTCATCGAGCGCAGGACGCAACGCCCAATCGCCATCGGGGCCGCCCTTTTCGCCGGCAATCCCCCACTCGCTGCCGTAGTAGACGCACGGAATGCCCGGCATACCAAAGAGCATGCCGTAGGCGGGACGCAGACAGGACTTGTCGGTGAGGATGCTCGCCAGGCGCGGCACATCGTGGTTGTCGACAAACGACAGCAGATGTTTGCCGCGGTAGATGCACCAGGGGTCGCCGCCAAACTGACGGTGCAGCGAATGGGCGATCTCGAACATGTTGACCGAGTTAAAGCTGGAGTACAGGCCCTTGTAGCACTCGTAGTTGGTGCAGGAGTCGAGCATCTCGTCGTTGACGATTTGGCTGTAGTCGCCGTGGAGCGTCTCGCCGATCAGCACAAAGTCGGGCTTGAGCTCACGGGTAAAAGCGTGCAGGCGGCGCATAAAGTCGCGGTCGAGCATATAGGCAACGTCCAGGCGCAGGCCGTCGACGCCAAAGACCTCGGCCCAGCGGCGCACGGACTCGAGCAGGTAATCGACCACGGCGGGGTTTTGCAGGTTGAGCTTCACGAGCTCAAAATGGCCTTCCCAGCCCTCGTACCAAAAGCCATCGCCGTAGCACGAGTCGCCATCAAAGCTGATGTGGAACCAGTCCTTGTAGGGCGAGTCCCACTTGCGCTCCTGCACATCGCGGAAGGCCCAAAAGCCACGGCCCACATGGTTGAAGACGGCGTCGAGCACCACGCGGATGCCGTGGGCATGCAGTGTCTCGCACACGGCGGCAAAGTCGGCATTCCCACCCAAGCGACAATCGATGTGGCGCAGGCTGCGCGTGTCGTAGCCGTGGCTATCAGACTCGAGCGGCGGGTTGATGAGCACAGCGCCAACGCCGAGTTTCTGCAGGTAGTCGGCCCATTGGGCGATTTTCATGATGGGGGCATCGGGATTGGCTGTGGCATCGGCGGCCTGGGCGAGCTCATCCTCGGCAACGGGCGCGGCGTTTTCGCGCGGAGCTCCGCAAAAGCCCAGCGGATAGATCTGATAGAACGTCGTCTCGTATGCCCACATAGCAACCTCCCGGTAAGCTCAACACAACGACATCCATTGTATGCCCGGCTTGTATCCTCTCCCCCAAAATAAGTTGCGGTGGAATAGTTCCTGCTTTGGCCTTCAGAGGCCTTAAACAGGAACTATTCCACCGCAACTGATGAGGAGACGTGATTAGGCAACGGGTTTGGCGCGGCGAATGGCCGGGAACATCACCGTGATAGCGAGGATGGCGCCCACGACGGCAATCGCCCCGCCCGCGAAGCCAATCCAGGAGATACCGGGGCCCGAAACCACGGCGCCGCCGATCGCGGTGCCCGTGCCAATACCGAGGTTAAACAGGCCCGAGAAAATCGACATGGCGACGGCCGACGAATCCACCGGCGTGTACTTGATGAGCTCGGCCTGAAACGCCACGTTAAAGGCCGTGGAGCAGCAGCCCCATAGCGCGCAGACGGCAAGCACCGCCGCGAGCGATGACGCGACAGACCCCATAAGCAGCAAGGCGACCGGCACTCCGGAGAGCGTGATCGCAAGGAACGGAAAACGGTGCCCGTCGAACAGGCGGCCGAACAGCCAACTGCCCACCAGGCCGGAGCAGCCGAACGCCGTCAACGTCATAGTGATAGCGCTTGCGTCGACATGCGCGACCTGGGCCAGGAAAGGCTCGATATAGCTATAGCCCGCGTAATAGCCGGTCGCCATGAACACCGTAACGGCGTAGAGAGCGATGAGGAACGGGCTCTTGAGCAGCTCGGGCAGCTGCTTGAGCGTAAAACGCTCGCCCGCCGGCATGGTGGGGAACACCGTGGCCTGGTACACCACCGCAGCGGCAGAGAGGGCCCCAACCACGGCAAACGTCATACGCCAGCCCACGGCCAGGCCAATGGCGCGGCCGAGCGGCAGGCCGAAGATCTGTGCGATGGAAGAGCCCGTGGCGATCATGCTGATGGCGAGCGCCCCATGGCGCGTGTCAACCAGACGCGACGCCATGATCGAGGCGACCGACCAGAACACGGCGTGCGCGCAGGCAACCACCAGGCGTGCGCAGACCAGAATGGGATAGGTCGGCGCCACGGCGGACAGGAACTGGCCCAGCGAGAACACGGCAAGCACGCCGAGCAGCATCCGCTTGAACTCAAAGCGCGAAGCGAACACCATGAGCGGCAACGACAGCAGCATGACGCCCCAGGCATAGACCGAGATCATGATGCCAGCTTGGGCCTCGGTGAGCGAAAACGATGCGGCGATGTCGGTCAGCAGACCGATGGGCATGAACTCCGACGTGTTGAACACGAACGCGCAGCAGGTGAGCCCGATAAGCGGGAGCCACTGCTTGAGCGTGATGCCATCTTGCCTTGCCTGACTCATATATAACGTCTCCAATCATTTTGAGCGGAGGCGATTATATAGCAACGGCCCCGCATCCGTCAGTACAGATGCGGGGCCGCAATCAACTCAATACACAGAGGTTGCGCCGTCAATAAATAACTAAGCCAACCCCAGCAATATGCCCGCCGAATGCACGACAAACGCCACGATCCAGGCGACCGTCACCTGGAACGCGAACACGGCAACGGCATAGCGCGCGCCCAACTCGCTCCTGACGGCGCCGATGGCCGCCACGCAGGGCGGGTACAGCAACGTAAAGACCAGGAACACGTAAGCGGTAAACGGCGAAAACATGGTCGACAGTGCCGCGGGCGAGGTCGCGCCCAAAAGCACGGTGAGGGTCGAGATGACACTCTCCTTGGCGATAAGTCCGGTGACGAGCGCCGTGGATGCGCGCCAATCGCCAAAGCCAAGCGGCGCCAGCGCCGGCGCGATGATGCTGCCGAGGCCCGCAAGCAGGCTTTGCGACTGATCGGCGACCACATTAAAGCGGATATCGAACGTCTGAAGGAACCAGATGACCACGGTAGCGGCAAAGATAATGGTAAAGGCCTTGGTAATAAAGTCCTTGGCCTTATCCCATGCCAGCATCACCGTCGTCTTGACGCTCGGCAGGCGGTAATTGGGAAGCTCCATGATAAACGGCACCGGGTCACCCTTAAATGCCGTGCGATTGAGCACCAAAGCCGCGATGCAACCGACCGCAATGCCAATCAGATAGAGCGAGACCATGGCGGGGACCGTCGCCTGCGGGAAAAACGCCCCGCACAGCAGACCGTAGACCGGCAACTTGGCCGAACAGCTCATGAACGGCGTGAGCATGACCGTCATCTTGCGGTCGTGCTCGGATGGGAGCGTACGGGTCGACATGATAGCCGGCACGGTACAGCCAAAACCGACGAGCATAGGCACGAAGCTGCGGCCCGACAGGCCAAAGCGACGCAGCACTTTATCCATGACAAAGGCCACGCGCGCCATGTAGCCGGAGTCTTCCAGAATGGAGAGGAACAAAAAGAGCACGACGATAATCGGCAGGAAGGTCAGCACGCTGCCCACGCCCGTAAGCACGCCGTCGACAGCCAGCGAGCGCACCACGTCGTTGGTGCCGAACGCCTTGAGGCCCGCATCGGCCGAGGCGATGATGGCAGCGATGCCGTCCTCCATAAGTCCCTGCAACGCCGCGCCGATCACGCCAAACGTCAGCCAAAAGACGAGACCCATGATCACCAGGAACGCCGGAATGGCCGTGTAGCGACCCGTCAGGATGCGGTCGATCTTGACGGAACGCACGTGCTCGCGGCTCTCGTGCGGCTTGATGACGCAGCGCCCACACACATCGCCGATAAAGCCGAAGCGCATGTCAGCCAGTGCAGATAGACGGTCGGTACCGGCCTCACCCTCCATCTGGGTAATGATGTGCTCGATGGCGTCAAGTTCGTTACGGTCCAGATGAAGCGCCTCGGTCACCAGCTCGTCGCCCTCAACCAGCTTGGTCGCCGCAAAACGCATCGGGATATGCGCCGTCGCGGCATGGTCCTCGATAAGATTGGCGATGCCGTGAATGCAGCGATGCAGCGCGCCGCCGTCTGGACCATCGGGCGCGCAGAAGTCCAGGCGACCGGGGCGCTCGCGGAACCGCGCCACGTGCAAGGCATGATCCACCAACTCGCCAATACCCTCGTTGCGGGCAGCGCTAATGGGAACAACAGGCACGCCCAGCAGGCTCTCGAGCAGGTTGACGTCTACGGCGCCGCCATTGGCGGTTACCTCGTCCATCATGTTGAGCGCGATGACCATCGGACGGTCGAGCTCCATGAGCTGCAGCGTCAGGTACAGGTTACGCTCGATGTTGGTGGCGTCGATGATGTCGATGATGGCGTCGGGATCTTCGTCCAAGATGAATTGGCGGCTGACGATTTCTTCGCCCGTGTACGGCGACAGGGAGTAAATGCCAGGCAGGTCGGTAACGCTCGCCTCGAGATGGTTACGGATGGTGCCATCTTTGCGGTCGACCGTCACGCCGGGAAAGTTACCGACGTGCTGGTTGGAGCCCGTCAGCTGGTTGAATAACGTGGTCTTGCCGCAGTTTTGGTTGCCGGCGAGGGCAAAGTGCAGCGGCGCGCCCTCGGGCACGGCCGTCTTTGCCGCACGGGGCGAATACGTCCCCTCGCCCAGGGCCGGATGCTCCGTCGTGCCGATTGCGGCGTTAGCGCGCGGACCCGTATCGGTGTCGTGAATACCCACGAGCTCGATGCGAGCGGCATCGTCCTTGCGCAGTGTCAACTCGTAGCCACGCAGGCGGATCTCGAGCGGGTCGCCCATAGGGGCGTACTTCATCATGGTGACTTCGGTGCCCGGCGTTAGGCCCATGTCCAAAATATGCTGTCGGAGTGCCTGATCATCGGATGTCACCGATGCGACAACGGCGTCCTTTCCAATCTCGAGTGTATCGAGCTTCACGCGCTCATCCTTTCGTTAGACGCGGTTAACCGTTTACCGTGGCTAACCAACTCGTAACGACAAATGATAGCGCTCTGAACTATTTTATAAAGTCAAATACCGATGTTTACCTGCGCAAACTTTATGCGGTGCGCCCCGAAAGCTCTTTGCGCATACCGCTCAGCGAGATCGAAACGGAACCCGACCGCGCGGTAGCAGTGAGTCGATCACCCTCGACTGACCCCGTGCATGTAAAGGGCGCCTTGCCCATCAAGACGTGGGAGATAGTACCCGAGAGTTCAAAGAAATCGCCCTCAGCGCGGGCACTCGAGAGAGCGATATTGAGACCCCTGACGTTTAGTACTGCCCTGAGCACGCCGTTCACCCCATGTGAAAACGTCACCTCGCCGCGTTTACTCCCCACCAGCGTCTGGGCCGAAACCACATACGTACCCTCAAGCATGGCTCCTCCTCTAAGCAGACTTTTTGAAACGGGCAAGTAGTCTACTTTTACATATGGCGCTCCAGGAAGCGGAAGGCTAGGCGAATCCAAGGGCGGACCGCCACCTGCTTGTCCTCGTTGTCGACCGCGGTGTTGGCGTTGCCGAGCGAAAGGCCGTGACCACCCTGGTCGAAGACGTGCATCTCGCATGCAACGCCCTCCTCGGCCATGCGCTGCGCAAACGGGTAGACCTGCGCGATCGGCGCCGTCTTGTCGTCGGACACGCCCCACACAAAGGTCGGTGGCATCTGACGCGAAACATGCGTGGTGGGGCAGATGTCGGCCAGATGCTCGTCAGTTGCCTCGCCGCCCGTCACCATCGACAGGTAGTCGTTGAGCAAATCGCGCCCCGTCTTGCCGCCCGTCTTGGGCACACGCAAGTCAATGCGCGGATCGCGCGTCTGCATGTCGCGCACATAGGCAAAGTCGAGCAATGGATAGCCCAGCACCACGGCATCGGGACGAATGTCGTCCGGACGCGCCCCGGCAAGTGCCGCGAAGGGGCCGGTCTTCCACTGTGTTGCCAGCGAGGCGCAGATCATACCGCCCGCCGAGAATCCCACTACGCACACGCGCTTAGGATCGACATGCCACTCGTCGGCGTTGGCGCGCACCGTGGCGACCATCTTGGCAAGATCTGCCTGGGGGTGCGGAAAGCCCACGTCACCCGTAGAACTCGTGACATAGTTGAGCACAAAGGCCTGGTAGCCGTGATCCAAAAACGCAAACGCCACGGGATCCTGCTCATGCGGAGCGATATGCGTAAACGCACCTCCGCCGCAGATAATCACGGCAGGGCGGCGGCCATTCGGTTTATCGGGCAGCGGCTCGGCACCCAGATACGTAAAGGTCGCCGGATATTCCTCGGTCGGCTCCTCGCCCCACAGCGCATGGTTCTCGACAATCATATGTGCTCCCTTCGCGCAAATTAAGCGCCCTTGTTTTTTGCCTTCAAGCGTACCCCACTTGAACCCGTGGCGCAGAAACACTCCGGCAATAAGTTTCCCTTCAACTGATATATCACATAATCCCAGCTCAGAGGTATCTTTGAGCAGCGTAGAATAGGGGCGTTGACCAAGCCGCGAAACACATATGAAACGTTTCCGGCAAACCAAACGCGCGATATGCGCCTATTTAAGTTGGAGGCAACTATGGGTCTGCTCGATTCGCTTAAGTCCACCTTCACCTCGACCGGCGAGGCGTCCGTTCCGCCCGCAGCAAGCTTCGCTACCCGCGAAGGCGTCATCTATGCCCCCGTCAACGGCGTGCTCGTCAACCTGAACGAGGTTCCCGACGAGACGATCGCCTCGGGCATGCTTGGCCAGGGCTATGGCATCGAGCCCATTACCGGCACCATCTATGCGCCCGCCAACGGCCGCATCGGTGCCACCACTGTCACCAACCACTCCATCGGCATGATTACCGAGGACGGCCTGCGCGTGTTCATCCATGTCGGCCTGGGCACCGTGGAAATGAACGGCAAGGGTTTTGCCCGCTTTGTCGAGATGGGCGATGTGGTCAAGGCAGGCCAGCCGCTCATCAGCTTCGACCGCGAGGCCATTAAGGCCGCTGGTCACGAGGACATCGTGACCGTCATCGTCTCCGAGCTCGATCGTCTTAAGAGCATCGACCATGTCGGCGAGTCTGGAACGCTTATCGGCGGCAACCCGCTCGTCAAGCTTGGCGACCCGCTGCTGGTAGCCAAGACCAAGTAGCCAGGCCCCGCGCCACACAGCCAAAAGGCACCTCGTCAAGCGCCCGCGACCATTTGGCCGCGGGCGCTTTTCGTTTGAAAAACCATCCCGCCAATGCCTTATCTGTATAGCCCAAATGAGACGAGCTGCTAGAATAACGAACTGTATGGATAACTATCATTCAACCGTTATGGGAGGATACGTGAACCGCACCAAAATCGCGCAGCTCTATGCCGATGCCGAGTCGCTCGGCGGCCAAACCGTCACCGTCGCCGGCTGGGTCAAGTCCGTCCGCGACATGAAGAACTTTGGCTTTGTTACGCTCAACGACGGCAGCTGCTTCCGCGACCTGCAGGTCGTCATGAACCGCGAGGCACTCGACAACTACGACGAGATCGCCCATCAAAACGTCTCGGCCGCACTCATTTGCACCGGCACCGTCAAGCTGACCCCCGATGCGCCCCAGCCTTTCGAGCTTTCTGCCACCTCCATCGAGGTCGAGGGCGTCAGCGCCCCGGATTACCCGCTGCAGAAGAAGCGCGCAACCGTCGAGTTCCTGCGCACCCAGCAGCACCTGCGCCCGCGCACCAACCTGTTCCGCGCCGTGTTCCGCATCCGCTCTGTCGCGGCTGCCGCCATCCACCGCTTCTTCCAGGAGCAGGGCTTTGTCTACGTCAACACCCCCATCATCACCACGAGTGACTGCGAGGGCGCCGGCGAGATGTTCCGCGTGACCACGCTCGACCCCAAAAATCCGCCCCTCACCGAGTCCGGCGAGGTCGACTGGAGCCAGGACTTCTTTGGCAAGCATGCAAGCCTCACCGTGTCCGGCCAGCTCAATGCCGAGAACTTTGCCATGGCCTTTGGCGACGTGTACACCTTTGGCCCCACCTTCCGCGCCGAAAACTCCAACACCACGCGCCACGCCGCCGAGTTTTGGATGATCGAGCCCGAGATGGCCTTTGCCGACCTTAACGACTACATGGATAACGCTGAGGCCATGCTCAAGTATGTCCTCAAGGACGTCATGGCCACCTGCCCCGACGAGCTCAATATGCTCAACAAGTTTGTGGACAAGGGTCTGCTCGAACGCCTAGACCATGTCGCCAACTCCGACTTCGCCCGCGTTACCTACACCGAGGCCGTCGAGATCCTGGAGCAGGCCGTCGCCGCCGGTCACAAGTTTGACTACCCCGTGAGCTGGGGCATCGACCTGCAGACCGAGCACGAGCGCTTCCTGACCGAGGAGCACTTTAAGCGCCCGACCTTCGTAACCGACTACCCGGCCGAGATCAAGGCCTTCTACATGCGCATGAACGAGGACGGCAAGACCGTCGCCGCCGCCGACTGCCTGGTTCCCGGTATCGGCGAGATCATCGGTGGCTCCCAGCGCGAGGAGCGCCTGGATCTGCTCGAGGCCCGCATCAAGGACCTGGGCATGAATCCCGAGCAGTACAAGTACTACCTTGACCTGCGCCGCTACGGTTCCTGCAAGCACGCCGGCTACGGTCTGGGCTTCGAGCGCTTGGTCATGTATCTGACCGGCGTGGGCAACATCCGCGACGTCCTGCCGCACCCGCGCACCGTGGGCAACGCCGACTTCTAATCGTCGGACGCTAGCTCGCGTCGCCACACGCCAACGCTCATCGCACAAGCGCCTCTCGACATCGGTCGAGAGACGCTTTTTTTCAACAGCATCCGTCAAGCTTTTGGCAAGTTTTTGGTCAGTTGAGCAGGGCTGTTGAAAACTCGACCCGCCGTTTGCCGACGACTACCGACCGCCCAGAGCGCCCTGCGCCCCTGGGAAAGCCCCACGTCCTAGGCTCCATACCGTCGCCACCCAAAACGGAAAGGACGTGGGCACCATGACCGAAGCCGCTGTTGAAACCTACGACACCACGACTAGAGGCGCCGCCTCGATGGCAGCCTATCGCGCCGTTCGCATCCTGCAACTATTAAGCGAAAACACCGGCGAGGACAAGGCCATGCTTTCCGATGAGTTGATCCGGCGCCTCGCCCATCCCGACGACCCCGCCCGCATGCCCATCTCGGCGGCGCGGCGCAGCATCTACACCGCCATCTCCGCGCTTCGCCATGCCGGATACGAAATTGAGTACAAACGCGGCGTGGGCTACAAACTTCTTACCCGCCCGCTCACCGATGAAGAGATCATCCGGCTCCACGGTATGGTCATGCGCAACCGCTCCACGCCTATCGCTATCCGCAAGAGCATGGCGCAGCACTTAGTTGCCATGGCGAGCGCCGACGTTCGCGGCTACCTCGATACACCCGAACCCGCTCCAAGCGCAGGCAGCAAGGCTACCAAGGCAACACGCACGCCCATCAAGCGCATCGACACGTGCGAGCTCGTCGAGCAGGCCATCGACCACGGAACCACGGTGAGTTTTGATATTTCGAGCGTCACGACACGCGGCGAAACCGAAGCAGCACGGATGACACTCCGTCCCTTTGCCATCAGGCAGCGCGATGGCATCTCGTATCTGCTGGGAACGGTCTACGACGCCCGAGGCACCGACGATACGCTGCGCACCGTCGAGATCGCCCGTATGAGAAACGTCACCACACGTCTCCTCGACGGCAAGAAGCTCTTCGCCGCCCTAGACGAGGACGACGCCTCCTCCGCCGCATAAGACCCTCCGCCGCCCATTCGACTACCCGTACCGCCCATCCGATTCTGTATTAAAAAACCCGCCAGGCTGTTGTAAAAATGGACATCAGCGCTACTATAGTTCCACTTGCACTTTGTCCCAGTGCAGTGTTTCCAGCCATTTTTATACTGGGGGTAATGATATGAAGGACATCACCATCAGCCGCAGGAGCCTTCTGGTCTCCGCTGGCCTGCTCGCGCTCGCCCCGCTCGCCGGATGCGGCGGCAACTCTGGTTCCGGCTCTGCTGCCGCCGGTTCCGACTACACCATCGGCGTTCTGCAGCTCACCGAGCACTCCGCACTCGATGCCGCCAACGACGGCTTTGTCAAGGCCATCAAGGAGAGCGGCCTTAAGGTCAAGATCGACCAGAAGAACGCCCAGAACGACCAGTCCACGTGTAAGTCCATTGCTGACAAGTTTGTGGGCGACAACGTCAACCTGATTTATGCCATCGCCACGCCCGCCGCGCAGGCTGCCGCCGGCGCCACGGCCGATATCCCCATCGTGGGCTGCGCCATCACCGACTACGCCGCCTCCGGCCTGGTCCAGGACAACGACAAGCCCGGCACCAACGTCACGGGCGCTTCCGACCTCACCCCGGTCGCCGAGCAGCTCGAGATGATGCAGAAGGTCCTGCCCGACGTTAAAAAGGTCGGCCTGCTCTACTGCACCGCCGAGTCCAACTCCGACGTCCAGATCAAGGCCGCCAAGAAGGAGCTCGACAAGCTGGGCCTCGAGTACACCGATTTCACCGTCTCGAGCTCCAACGAGATTCAGTCCGTCGTCGAGTCTGCCGTGGGCAAGGTCGACGCGCTGTACTCCCCCACCGACAACACCATCGCCGCGGGCGCCTCGCAGGTGGGCCAGATCTGCAAGGAGAACAAGCTTCCCTTCGTGACCGGCGAGGAAGGTATGTGCATGGCCGGCGGCCTGTTCACCCTCTCCATCAACTATGAGGACCTGGGCTACGCCGCGGGCGAGATGGCCGTTAAGATCCTGAAGGGCGAGGCCAAGCCCGAAGACATGCCGATCAAGCACCTTTCGAGCAAGGACCTGGTCGTCGTCAAGAACGACGAAATGGCCGAGGCCCTGGGCATCGACCTTTCCGCTCTGGACGAGTAGCGCCATGCGCGGTAACGCGTCTAGGGCCCGCACGCGCGCCACAGCCGCGTTATTCAATATCTGAGTCCTTGGGGCGAACGCTAAAGACCGGCGTTCGCCCTGCTTGTTTCGGATGAGACAAAACATCCGTCCGCAGCTCTTTTATGCATTGGTACCGCTATTATGGAAAATCACGTGTCCACCCTATCCTAGGAGGTATGAAGCATGCTCATTGCATTGCAGGGCGCCGTTTCGCAGGGCGTCCTCTGGGGCATTATGGTGCTTGGCGTGTTTATCACGTTCCGCCTGCTCGACATCCCCGATATGACCTGCGACGGCAGCTTTGCCCTCGGCGGCTGTGTCTGCGCCGTACTCATCGTCAACAATAACGTCGACCCACTGCTCGCCGTACTGGCTGGCATGTGCGCCGGCGCCATCGCGGGCGCCGTCACGGGCATCTTGACCACCGTCTTTGAGATTCCCGCAATCCTCGCCGGAATCCTTACGCAGATCAGTCTGTGGTCCATCAACCTGCGCATCATGGGCAAGTCCAACACGCCCATCCTTGCCAAGGGCACTATCTTCTCATCCGTCAGCAACATGACGGGCCTGCCGCAGTCCACTGTTGCCATTATCCTAGGCATTGTGCTGGCCGTGGCCATCGTCGCCATCCTGTACTGGTTCTTTGGCACCGAGATCGGCTCGGCGCTGCGTGCCACCGGCAACAACGAGTACATGATCCGCGCCCTGGGCGTTAACACCAACACCACCAAAATGATCGCCCTCGTGCTCTCCAACGCCCTCATTGGCCTTTCGGGTGCACTCATCTGCCAGAGCCAGAAGTACGCCGACATTGGTATGGGCACCGGCGCCATCGTTATCGGTCTTGCAGCCATCGTCATCGGCGAGGTGCTCGGTCGCCTGCTGCCCGGTGGCCTCACGCAGTTTAGCGTCCGTCTTGCCTCCGCCGTCTTTGGCTCCGTGGTCTACTTCCTTATCCGCGCCATCGTGCTGCAATTGGGCATGGACGCCAACGACATGAAGTTGCTCTCCGCCGTGATCGTCGCCGTGGCCCTGTGCGTACCCGTGGTTTGGGAGCGCTATAAGCTCCGCAGCTCCTACACGAAGGGGGATGAGGCAGATGCTTAAGCTCTCGCACGTCAAGAAGACCTTTAACAAGGGCACCGTCACCGAGAAGCGCGCGCTCACCGGCGTCGACCTCACCCTGAATGACGGCGACTTTGTAACCGTGATCGGCGGCAACGGCGCCGGCAAGTCCACGCTGCTCAACATGATCGCCGGCGTGTACCCGCTCGATTCGGGCGTTATTGAGCTCGACGGCACCGACATCTCGCGCCTGAGCGAGTCGCAGCGCGCCAAGTACCTAGGCCGAGTGTTCCAGGACCCCATGCGCGGCACCGCAGCCGACATGCAAATTGCCGAGAACCTGGCCCTCGCCAAGCGTCGCGGTCAGCGTCGCGGTCTTTCGTGGGGCGTCACCAAGGCCGAAAGGGACGAGTACGTCGAGTTGCTCAAGCGCCTGGACCTTGGCCTGGACACACGCCTCAACGCCAAGGTCGGTCTGCTCTCGGGCGGCCAGCGCCAGGCACTCACCCTGCTGATGGCCACGCTCACCAAGCCGCGCCTGCTGCTGCTCGACGAGCACACCGCGGCCCTCGACCCCAAGACGGCTTCGAAGGTGCTCAACCTGACCGAGGAGATCGTCGACGAGAACCACCTGACCACGCTCATGGTCACGCACAACATGAACGACGCCATTCGTCTGGGCAACCGTCTGATCATGATGCACGAAGGCCACGTAATCTACGACGTGGCAGGCGACGAGAAGAAGTCGCTCACCGTCGCCGACCTGTTGCAGAAGTTCGAGGAGGTCTCGGGCGGCGAGCTCGCCAACGACCGCATGCTGCTGAGCTAAACCTACCAAAAAGGGACAGGTTTATTTTGGCAGGTTTTACCTGCGCAAACGTCAAAACCGCCGCAAAGGGACAGACGCCCTTGCGGCGGTTTTCGCATATTATGTCGATAATCCGATATTCGACCAGACATTCTGGCTAAGGACTAAGGAAACTGCCATGAAAAGACTCCCCCGCCTTGCGTTAGCCGCCGCGTTGTTTGCCGGCTCGCTCGCAGGCATCCCAAGCCTCGCTTTCGCGGGGAACCTGCCCGCCGCTATTGACGGCTCCGTGGCCGTCATGCACACCAACGACATCCACGGCAGCTACAAGTACAGCTACAACGAAAGCAAGGGCACCGGCACCGTCGGCTTCGACGGGCTGGCAGTTCTCTATAGCGCCCAGGGCAACGCCCCCGATCTTTTGCTCGATGCGGGCGACACCTTCCACGGACAGTCCTTCGCCACCATGAGCGAGGGTGAGAGCATCGCCGAGCTCATGGACACCTTCTACGCCGACGGCTACGACGCGACCACGCCAGGCAACCACGACTGGAGCTACGGCGCGGACAAACTCCGCACCATGACCGGCTACAGCACCACCGGCACGCCCTTCGCCATGCTCTGCGCGAACGCGAAGTCTACGAGCGGCGTATGGAGCTCGAACATCACGAAGACGCTCGATCGCACCTGGGAGGATAGCGAGGATCACTCCACATTCGACTACAAAATCAAGGTCGGCGTCGTGGGTGCCATGGATGAGTCGCTGGGATCCTCGCTGCGCGCGGACCTGGTCGCGGGCACGTCGTTCTCGAGTGCCACGAACGCCATCAATACCGAGGCAGAGCAGCTGCGCAAGGAGGGCTGCAACGTTGTCGTCTGTATCGCGCATACGCTCAACGCCAAGACCTTTGCCACACGGCTCCGTGGCGTCGATGCCCTTATCGCAGGCCACGAGCACATCAACCTTAACGAGAAGGTGACGGGAGCCGACGGCAAGACGATCCACGTTGTCGAGGCAGGCAGCGCCTTTGCCGAAGTGGGACTGCTTTCCGTCCCCTACGAGTACGACACCAAGGGCACCGAAAGCACCGACGATGACACGGTGGCGGTATACGCAGACAAAAGCGACGAGAAGCTCTATACCGCCAAGGATGTAAACGTTCTTTTGACCGATCCCAACAAGGGCTCCACCTATCAGAGCATCCTTGATGAGGTCCACGACAACAAGATCAAGCCGCTCGACGATGCCTTTAGCGCCGCATCGAGCGAGGTGCTCGGCACGAGCTCTACCAATTATTTCTACGGCGAGAACGCATCTGGCACGCACGGCTGGGAGATGGTGCACACCACCGATTTCCGCCCCAGCAAGGAGGGCGACACCACCAAGGCCCAGACCATCGGACATGTGATCTGCGGCTCCTATCTTGACCTGACGGGCGCGGACCTTGCCATCGAGAACGCGGGCGGCATCCGCGGCGGCATCGCTGCGGGCGATGTGACCGCCGGCAACGTCATCGCTATCTCGCCCTACGGCAACACCGTGGAGACCTGGACCATGACCGGTGAGGACTTCCTGACAGCACTCGAGCACTCGCTGCAGATCAGCGACGAGTGCAATCAAAGCTACGAGCTTCAGCAAGCCTACGTAGCGGCCGGCCACACCGAGCAGGAGGCGCAAGACATGTACAAGTGGCGCGACGACTCCGGCAGCGTCCTTTCCTTCGGCGGAATCAACGTGACAATCGATTGGACGCAGCCCGAAGGCAAGCGCATCGTGAGCGCCACGCTCACCAAGGATGGCAGCACGCTCGACCCCGCCAAGACCTACACCGTCGCCACCAACAACTACATCATCACCAACACGACCGACTTCCCCACCTTCGCAAACGCCACCAAGCACACCGAGTGGGGTACCTGCGAGTCAGCGCTAAGGGCGCTAATTGGGCAGAACGGCTGGGAGAGCAAGATGGCCTCGCTCGCGGGCACCATCAGCTTTGGCTCCGCTGCCGTGGACCCCACGCCCACTCCGGCCCCGACGCCTGAACCCTCGCCTAAGACGGACGCGACGACCACGAAGGTCATCACCAAGAAGACGACCGGCAAGCTCGCCGCAACGGGAGACCGCACGCTAGCCGTGATCGGCGCATGCCTCATCGGCGGCATCGTCATCATCATTCTCGGCATTATCTGGAAGCGTCGACGCTAAGCTACACCGCCGGGCCTTGCAGCCCCGCCGCGTAAACCTTATATCGAGCACAGAAGCCCGTCCGAATTTGATCGGACGGGCTTCTTGGTGGGTATCATGGTTGGATGATCATGAGGAGGTTTCCCTACATGGAATTGTTTGAGCCAATTCTTCATTTCTTTGCACAACGATGGGTCCACAACATCATCTGGGCCGGTATCTTGGCCATCGGCACCGCCGTTGCCGCCAAAGTCGCGTCCAAGACCCTGCACCACCTGCTTAACCGCGACGATAACCCGCTCCCAGCATCGAGCATCTTCATCAACATCGCGCGCGCCGTCATCTGGATGATCGGCGGCAGCTTTATCCTCGACAACTGTTTTGGCATCAACGCAAACGCCCTCGTCGCCGCTCTTGGCGTCGGCGGCATCGCCATCTCGCTCGGCTTTCAGGACACGCTGTCGAACCTTATCGGCGGTATGCAGGTGACCTTTATGGGCATTATCAAACCCGGCGACAATATCGAGGTCGGCGGCGTGTCGGGCGTGGTCCAAGATATCACCTGGCGTCACACGACCATCGAGGACGCCTGCGGGCAGACCATCATTGTGCCCAACTCCAACATCTCCAAGAACACGCTCGTGCATCTGATGCCCTTTGGGCGCGTGGCCGTGCCCGTTGCCGTAAAGGACACGTCTAAGTGGGCTTCCCTTGACGCGCTGGCAGACGAGCTCACGAGCGCAACCAAAACGGCCGTCTCGCCCATCTCTGGCTTTGACAAGGAGCCGTACGTGCTCTTTAGCGAGATCGGCGACTTTGGCATTAAAGGCAAAATCATCTTTATCGTCAGCGACGATAGCACCACTTTTACGGCAGCCGACGCCTGCATTCGTGCCATCGCCCCCATCATCGCCTAAACCACCACAAAGGGGACAGGCACCTTTGTGGTGGTTTCACATCGTGGTACCATGGTTCATATCGTTGTTTAAACGACTAAGGGAGTAGACACCATGGAAGAGGCCTATCGTCAAGCACGCAAGCGCGGCGAGCAGGGACGCCGTCGCGCCATCAGCCAAAGCGAGCACCCGTACCTCACGGACCTCGACAGTTTGGTTGCTCAGCTCCCCTTAGGTCAGCGAGAGAATGTCGGCCTGCGGGATATTCCGCTCGAAATGGTCGTCGGCACGGTCACCAAGGGCCGTCAGTCCGCTTTTTCATGCAACTTTATGCCCTTGTTGCCGTTTAACACCGAGTTCGCCCGCAAGTGGTCCAACCTCTACGACATCCAGGTGACCGAGGGCTATCGCGACCCCATCATCGTCACCGAGTTCATGCATCGGTTCTACGTCCAGGAGGGCAACAAGCGCGTCAGCGTCCTCAAATTCCTGGACGCCCCGACGGTTTCAGCCAAGGTCACCCGTCTCTACCCCGGCACATGGGATTCCGTCGAAAGTCGCCTATACGGCGAGTTCTGCGCGTTTTGGCGCGTCTGCCCCCTATACGAGATCGAGTTCTCGCGCGAGGGAAGCTACGAGACGCTCGCCAAGATGCTCGGCCAGGACCTTGTCGAAAAGTGGCCACAGAAAAAGGTCGACTACCTGCGCCACACCTTCCTACTCTTTAAACGCGCCTACCTTCGCGCGGGCGGCGACCACCTGGACATTACGCCCGCCGACGCCATGCTCGTCTACCTCAATGTGTACAACCAGGACCGCCTGTTGGATACACCGACGGATATCGTCGTAAACCGCCTGTGCAAGATTTGGCGCGAATTGGTCATTGCCGGCAAAAATGACGAGGACAAGGTCGATCTTGTCGAGGCACCGAGTGTCGATGAGGAAGAGGCGCTCGCCAAGTCCACCTCCGGCGTGCTCAACTTCTTTATGGGCAAGACCGTCTACTCGGCGGCCAACCCCCTGCGCATCGCCTTTATCCATGAGTTCCCCTGTGCGACGTCGAGCTGGGACAGCCTGCACGACCAAGGGCGTCAGTATCTCGATGAGCACTTTGGCGGTATCGTGCGCACCGAGGCGTTCGAGGACTGTCACAATCCGGACGTGTTCTACGCCGCCGTGGAAACGGCTGTCAAACATGGAGCTAACGTCATCTTCTCGACCTCGCACCGCCTGATGGAATACACGCTCAGAGCTGCCGTTGAGTATCCCCAGGTGCGGTTCCTTAACTGCTCTATCGGCCTTCCCCACCAAAGCGTCCGTTCGTACTTTGGCAAGATGTACGAGGCCAAGTTCCTCCTGGGCGCCCTTGCCGCCAGTATGGCGGACAACCACCGTATCGGCTACCACGCGTCGGTCTTCGCCTCGGGCGCGCTTAGCGAGATCAACGCCTTTGCGATTGGCGCCTCGCTGCTCGACCCCCGCGCGCAAATTATCCTGACCTGGGGCGATGTGCCCGCCGGAGGCCTTGCCGAGGCCATGTGCCGCGAAGGCGTGAGCGTCATGACCGGCGCTGACATGTCAAAGTCGCTCGTAGACCCTACGGCCTACGGACTCCACCGCCTGGTCGATGGCAAGGTCGTCGGCATCGCCATGCCGGTCTGGAACTGGGGCCGATACTACGAGCTTATCGTGCGAAGCCTGCTGCATGGCACCTGGGATGAGACCAGTGACGACAGCCAGGTTCGCGCCGTCAACTACTGGTATGGCATGAGCTCGGGCGTCATCGACATTCGCTACGCTCCGGGCCTGCCCTATCAAACGCGCAAACTGGTGCAGCTGCTCCGCAATGGCATCGTCGAGGGCTCCATCAATCCATTTGGCGGCGAGCTTCATAGCCAAGACGGCGTGGTGCAGATCGAGGGCTTTCCCCCACTGCCGAGCGCGCAGATTGTCGAGATGAATTGGCTGGCGGACAACGTGGTAGGCACCATTCCGCAGCTCGACGATGAGCCGGGAGTTACCGCCCTATGAAGATCCTTGCCATAGCAGATACCGAAGAACGATGCCTTTGGGAGTGCTTTCGCAAGGAGCGCTTTGAGGGTGTCGACCTGATTCTGTCTGCCGGCGATCTGGACCCGGACTATCTTGAGTTTTTGGTCACCGTCATCAACAAACCGCTCATCTACGTTCGCGGCAACCACGACGACCGCTACGCACGTCATGCACCGGGCGGATGTATCTGCGTGGAAGACAGCGTGTACACGTACCGAGGGATTCGCATTGCGGGCCTCGGCGGGTCCATGCGTTATCGCGACGGCGCCAACATGTACACCGAACGCGAGATGTCCAAGCGCATGCGTAAGCTGTCGCGTAAGGTTAGGATGGTCGGCGGGTGCGACATTCTGCTTACCCATGCGCCCGCCGCCGGTATGGGTGATTTGGACGATCTGCCGCATCGAGGGTTTGAGTGCTTTAACACGGCGCTTGAGTCCTGGGGGGTCGACTACATGGTGCATGGGCATGTACACCAAAGCTACGGTTACGATTTTCAGCGCGAGCGGCATCATGTGTGTGGAACGACGATCATCAACGCCTGCGGCTATACGCAGTTTGAGCTCGACCAGACGCGCTACCCCATCCGTGGCTGGCAGGCGGCCTGGCTCAATTCGCAAACCATGCGCCGCGAGCTCAAGCGCCACGATGCCATCGAGTCCTCAACCGCCAGAACACCCTGGTAGCCACCTCAAAGGGGACACTGTCCCCTTTGAGGTGGCTTTACCCCGAGATAGCAAGAAACCCGGTCCTGCACGAGGCAGAACCGGGTTTCTTTAGCAATGCTTGCTTTGCTCAGGCAGTAACTAGCAGTTACTCAGCCAGGAAGTCACGCTGGACAGCGGGATCGACCTTGACGCCAGGGCCCATGGTGGAAGACACGGAGATGGACTTGACGTACTTGCCCTTAGCAGAAGAGGGCTTGACGCGCAGGATCTCGGTGTACAGGGCAGCGTAGTTCTCGACGAGCTGCTGCTCAGAGAAGGACTTCTTGCCCAGGGGCACGTGGCAGATGCCGTAACGGTCGGCGCGGTACTCAACGCGGCCAGCCTTGAGCTCAGAGACCATCTTGGCGACATCCATGGTCACGGTGCCGAGCTTGGGGTTCGGCATGAGGCCACGGGGACCAAGGATCTTACCGATGCGGCCAACCTTGGCCATCATGTTCGGCGTAGCGATAGCGGCGTCGAAGTTGATCTCGCCCTTCTGAATCTGGGCGACGAGCTCGTCGGAACCGATGATGTCGGCGCCGGCAGCCTCGGCCTCGCGGGCCTTCTCGCCCTCGGCGAAGACGGCAACACGAACGGTCTTGCCGGTGCCGTGGGGCAGGGAGATGGAGCCACGGATGTTCTGGTCAGCCTTACGAGTATCGATGCCCAGACGGAAGTGGGCCTCGACGGTCTCGTCGAACTTGGCGGTGTCGAGCTCCTTGATGAGCTTGGCAGCCTGAAGGGGGGTGTAGAGCGTGGCGCGGTCGATCTTCTCGGCAGCGGCGTTATAGCTCTTACCATGCTTAGCCATGTGCATTACCTCCTGTGGTTAAACGGGCGTGAGCCCTCCCACATCATATCGTGTGCCCTATTGCACACATATAACGGGCGCCCCGGTCGGAGCACCCGTCATTACCTAAATAAATCGCTACTCAGCGATAGTGACGCCCATGGAACGGGCGGTACCGGCGATGATCTTCTTGGCGGCGTCGATGTCGTTGGCATTGAGGTCCGGCATCTTGATCTCGGCGATCTTGGTGAGCTGCTCCTGGGAGAGCTGACCGACCTTGTCAGCCTGGGGCTTAGCGGAACCAGACTTGAGGTTCAGCTCCTTCTTGATGAGGTGAGCCGCCGGCGGGGTCTTGGTGATGAAGGAGAAGGACTTGTCCTCGTAGACAGAGATCTCAACGGGGATGATGTCGCCCTTCTTGTCCTGCGTCTCGGCGTTAAAGGCCTGGCAGAACTGCATGATGTTCACGCCAGCAGCGCCCAGGGCGGGGCCGACGGGAGGAGCGGGGTTAGCTGCACCAGCAGGAATCTGGAGCTTAATGACGTTGGCAACCTTCTTCTCAGCCATGGTCATTCCTTTCGAATCACGAGTGTGAAGTACTTGCTATATCGTAAGCACGCACGTGTTAGAAGCACTCCTGAGATGAGCAGTCACAGAAGAAGCACGCTCGCGCGAACGGACGAAAACTTAAGCGATGACAGCGACCTGGTTAAAGTCGAGCTCGACCGGCGTCTCGCGGCCAAAGATCATCAGCGTGACCTTGAGCTTGCCAGCCTCGGTGTTAACCTCGGAGACCTTGCCATCAAAGTCGGTAAGCGGGCCATCGGTGACGCGGACGGACGTGCCGACCTGAATATCAACCGAGGTGCGCTTGGGAGAATCGCCCTTACCGGGACGACGAGTCATCTTGTTGTACTCGTCGCGGGAAAGCGGAGCGGGCTTGCCGTTGCCGCCTAGGAAACCGGTGACGCCAGGCGTGTTACGAACGCACGTCCAAGCATCGTCATCCATCTCCATGCGGACCAGGACATAACCCGGGAAGATCTTGGAATCCTTGGTCTCACGCTTGCCACCCTCTTTAATCTCGGTGACGCGCTCCATAGGAATCTCGATATCAAAGATACGGTCCTGCATGCCCATGGTCTCGATGCGATGCTCGAGATCGGACTTAACGCGGTTCTCGTATCCAGAGTAAGTGTGAACGACGTACCAACGCTTAGACATGGTTTAGCCCCTCAATCCAGAGAACAGAGCAAGAGCCTCGCCAAAGCCAGCATCGAGCAGAGCGATGACGACGCCGACGACGATCAGAGAAGCGCAAACGACGACCGAGTAGTTCACGAGCTCCTTCTTATCGGGCCACGTGACACGCTTCATCTCGGACTTGACCGAAGCGAAATACTTCTTGGTGCGGGCGAAGAAACCAGGCTTCTCGTTCTTCTTGGACTTCGCAGCCTTCTCGTTCTTCTTGGCAACGGCCTTCTTGGCCTCAACCTTGGAGTTGGCGGCAGCGTTGTTGGCAGGCGCCTGCTGCTGAGCCTTCTTCTTGTTCTTCTTGTTGGCCATTTGGGTTACCTCCGCGCAATGCGCTTATACATGAGTAAACCGTAAGCCCCCAATTGGGAGCTTACGGAATAATGACTGGCACGCCAGGAAGGACTCGAACCCTCAACACTCGGTTTTGGAGACCGATGCTCTACCAATTGAACTACTGGCGTATGTGACTAGAGACTAGCGAGTCTCTTTGTGCAGCGTGTGGTGACGGCACCAGGGGCAATACTTCTTGATCTCCATACGATCAGGCATGGTCGACTTGTTCTTGGTGGTCGTATAGTTGCGGCGCTTGCACTCAGTGCACGCAAGAGTAACTAGAGTACGCATGTATCCTGAACCTTTCATTTCCGCCCCGTACGGGCACGAGTTGTTACTTTATCAGCTCCACGTAAGTGCTGTCAATGAAAACCTCGAGTCAATTGGTTCTCGGTGGATCCATTCATATTTGGAACACATCAATGAAGCCATCGAGAGCTAATCGACGGTGCATCCAGGACCATTATCGATCCTCTCGACACCAGCAACGGCTCAATATCCATTGCAGAAAAGAACCCGGCACCCATATAAGTGCCGGGTTCTCTAAGTCAGCTATATCAAAGAGCTAATTTACTCAATGATCGTGGAGACGATGCCCGAACCGACGGTGTGGCCACCCTCGCGGATAGCGAAGCGCAGGCCCTCCTCCATGGCGATCGGGTGGATGAGGTCGCCCTCGATGGTGATGTGGTCACCAGGCATAGCCATCTCGGTGCCCTCGGGGAGCTTGACCGTACCGGTAACGTCGGTGGTACGGAAGTAGAACTGAGGACGATAACCATCGAAGAACGGGGTGTGACGGCCGCCCTCCTCCTTGGTCAGAACGTAGATCTCACCGGTGAACTTGGTGTGCGGGGTAACCGAACCGGGCTTGCAGAGAACCTGGCCGCGCTCGATGTCCTCGCGCTTGATGCCGCGGAGCAGCAGACCGACGTTGTCGCCAGCCTCGCAGAAGTCCATGGACTTACGGAACATCTCGATACCGGTAACGACGGTGTTCTGGGTATCCTTGATGCCGACGATCTCGACGGGCTCGTTGAGCTTGAGCTCACCGCGCTCGACACGGCCGGTAGCAACGGTACCACGGCCAGAGATGGTCATAACGTCCTCAACGGCCATCAGGAAGGGGAGGTCGTTGTTACGAGCAGGCGTCGGGATGTACTCGTCGACGGCCTTCATGAGCTCGCGGATAGCGTCCATCCACTTGGCGTCGCCCTCGAGAGCGCCCAGAGCGGAACCACGGATGACGGGGATGTCGTCGCCGGGGAAATCGTACTCGGAGAGGAGCTCGCGGGTCTCCATCTCGACGAGGTCGATGAGCTCGTCATCGTCGACCATGTCGCACTTGTTCAAGAAGACGACGATGTAGGGAACGCCGACCTGACGGGCGAGCAGGATGTGCTCGCGAGTCTGAGCCATGGGGCCGTCGGTAGCGGCGATGACCAGGATAGCGCCGTCCATCTGAGCAGCACCGGAGATCATGTTCTTGACGTAGTCAGCGTGGCCCGGGCAGTCAACGTGAGCGTAGTGACGGGCAGCGGTCTCGTACTCAACGTGGGAGACGGAAATCGTAATGCCGCGCTCGCGCTCCTCGGGAGCCTTGTCGATGTTCTCGAACGCAGTGAAGTCAGCCTTGCAGCCCTCGGTCTCGGAGAGAACCTTGGTGATGGCAGCGGTCAGCGTGGTCTTGCCGTGGTCGACGTGACCAATGGTGCCGATGTTAACATGCGGCTTAGTGCGCTCAAACTTCTCTTTGGCCATAAAGCCCTCCTCTAAACAGGTCGTCCCCGGACGGGACTTTGCCTTTATACCATAGTGGCCTCTCAACATATTATTGAGAAGCCACCGTGTTACCTATGGTAGCGGTGACTGGATTCGAACCAGTGACGCCACGGGTATGAACCGTGTGCTCTAACCAACTGAGCTACACCGCCGGATGGAGCCTGCAACCAGACTTGAACTGGTGACCTCTTCGTTACCAACGAAGTGCTCTACCGACTGAGCTATACAGGCACTTGACGGGTGGGAGCTATAGGATTCGAACCTATGTAGGCAGAGCCAACGGGTTTACAGCCCGTCCCCATTAACCACTCGGGCAAACTCCCAATCGTTCAAGTATCCGCAGGTCCTTTGTTCTTTTGGACCGCCGTCCCCGCGAACGAAGAAGATAATACGATGCCACCTTGGGGGCTGTCAACGAAAACCTCTAAATACACGGCTCCGGGCGTATCCATATAGCTTTGACCTGCCGTTTTGCTGAGTTTGGATGTGAAGGACGGTGGATTTTGCTGCACTGGTGACATTTCCCAAGGGAACACTTTGGCATAGTGGAGTAAGCCTGCGGATTATTACTTCGATAACGACTCATTTGCACCTATATATAGGTCGAGATCGGGCCTCCGCGGCAAATTCGAGCGTGGATAATCTCACACTTTTGGCGTGGCTTCGAGCCCAAAGTGGGAGATTATCCACGCTCAGCCTCCAGGTGGGAGATATTCCACGCTCGTATGTCCGGAAATCCTCGCTCGGGCAGGATGACTGGGACCGGTCCGGCCTTTGTCTCGATCTGTAACAGTAAGAGGGTTATTCCTCCCCCATCTGTTACAGATCGAGATATTACGCAGAGACCCCAGCTTACGTCTCATTCTGTAACAGCTAGAACGGTTTTCAGCCTCTTCGTGTTACAGATTGAGACAAACCTGAAGCTTGGTTGGCACCAAACCTACTGACTTATCGACATAAATAGAAACGGGCCCTGTCCCACAAGGAACAGAGCCCGAAACTCTCATGGAGCCAGTGACAGGAATCGAACCTGCAACCCACTGATTACAAATCAGTTGCGCTACCGTTGCGCCACACTGGCACACTTGGCGCTTTCACGCGAAGCCAGTTAAGAATAAAGGAATTGCGGACGGGGCGCAACAGGCCGCACGGCGTTATACAAATATGCAAAATCCAGCAACAACGCATACCAGGCCCGTTCATTTCTGTCAGTGCGCCCTCAATCTTAAAACCATTCGCCAGAACGAATAGTTTTAATTACAATTGCTATATAAAACTATTCGTTCTGGCGAAGGGTTTCGCGATGCTTACTACCAAAGAAGCCGCCGAGCTGCTCGGCATCACTCCGCGCAGGGTGCAGGAGCTCATAAAAAACGGAGCACTTGAGGCCCGCAAGGCTTCTGGTGTATGGCTCATCGACAAAGACAGCGTCGACACGCGACTCCGCTCTGTGACCAAAACGGGGGGACGTCCCCGCCGCGGCCACGGTAAGAGCGAGATCGCGTTCACCCTCATGAACCGCACGTACGAAGTCGCTCAGCTGGTCTACAGCACATCGCGAAAAGACTTTACCCACATCGGTGCCGACATCGATTACGCCCACGCCCCTATTGGAGTATTTGGCCCTAATAGCCCCATATCGCTAGACTCCTTCCGCATCTGGTGGCGCGGCCGCGGTATCCCGCTCGCACGCATTGGGCTAGCCTCCCTGCTTGCAGAAGCCGCAGTCGATGTTCCCGATGAACTCGTCCAGCGAAATCTCGGCCTCTCCTTATCCGACCAGTATTGGATTAGGCCCCAAGGTTCCGGTCTCACCTGGGAGGATATCAACTTCTTCAATAACGCCTTTGATGACGTCTCACTGTCCATTGCACCCTTTGCCCCAGAGGGAAAAGCGGCTGCCGCAAAGCCCGATAACACCTCGGACGGCAATCTTCAAAAGTACTGGACGTGCGAGGGCGAACGTCGAATTCTGCATAAGGCAGGAGCGCACCTGGACCAGGAACCTTATAACGAGCTGGTGGCGACCGCGCTCCACCGTCGCATTCTAAACGCCTGCGATTATGTGCCTTACTCGCTCGAGGGCACGGGCACTTCCGCCCTGAGCACATGCGATGTCTTCTTAACTGATGAAGAAGAGTATGTCCCTGCATTCTATGTAAACCAGCACGCAAACGCAGATGAACGGCTAACCGACTACGAGCGATATGTAGCAAACTGCGAGGAGCTCGGGGTGACAGGCGTCAAGGATGCCCTTGACCGCATGATCGTATGTGACGACATCATTGCCAACTACGATCGTCATTGGCGCAACTTCGGCCTCGTGCGAAACGTAAACACGCAAGCCTGCAGACCTGCCCCCATCTTCGATTCGGGCTCATCGCTCTGGTGCAACATATCACTAGAGGAGCTTAGGGCGGGAGAGCACAGTTTTACCAGCGCACAATTTCATTCAAGCCCCGCCAAACAAATGTTGCTCGTCGAGGACATGGGCTGGTTTGACGGCGACAAACTCGAAGGCTTCGTTGACGAGGCAATCGAGATTCTTTCCAGAAACGACGCGCTCACGGCAAGGCTGCCATATCTAAAAGAGGCGCTAACGTGGCGCCTCGAAAGAATGATCGACATCGCTGAATGGAGTTAGCGAGGCAGCATTGCCCCGCCAACTTCCCTACCTCCCGCGCAGGGCCTTGAGCTTGGCCAGGGCATCGGGGCTCAGGCGACTGCCCAGAGTCATCTTGATCTGCGGAGCTTCCTCTGCCTCGTGAACGTCGTTATCGATCTGTTTGATCTCGTCCACCAGCATACGGCTCGAGATGCGCGTGACGCCCTTACCCATGACGACGGCCTGGATCGTGCCGTCGCTCGACACTACAGAACACGCGCGGCCTTCCTCGCGCGCCTCGATGCAGAGCTTCTGCACCACGGTATCGGCCGAAACACCCGTCGGCGAAAACTCAATGCGCACACCGCGGGCCGGTAGGTTGGGGCGCTCGCTGGAGATATTGCCCGCGCCGTCAAATACGATCACGGCCTCGTAGCGGCCCTGGGCAAACGCAGCTACGTCATTAATGAGCGCCGTGCGCGCCATATCGTGAACGTCGCTGGAATACGGATCGTCGGAATGGTCGTACACGAGCTTTTCGTAGCGCGGCGTGCAGTGGATCACGTTGTAACCGTCGACCACCAGCAGCTCGGGCTTGTTGGAGTGCACCGTCGAGACTGGGTCGGCGATAGCCTGCGCAAACGCATTGCCGCCCACGCCATAGGTCGCGGCCGAAACAATCGGCTTGGCCGAGCCCTCGCCAAAGCGCTTGGCCTTGGACTTGGCACGGTTCTTTTTGGACATGCGCTACTCCTCCCCCATGAGCTCGCCGGCGTTGCGGCGCAGCCACTCAAAGCACAGCGCCGTTGTCGCCTGGGCAACGTTGAGACTCTCGGTCATGCCGCGCTGGGGAAGCTTGGTCAAAAAGTCGCATTTCTCGAGCACCAGACGCGAGATGCCGTCGCCCTCGGAGCCCATGACGAGCGCCACGCGGCCCTCGAAAGGAGCATCCCAGCAACTGCCTTCGGCGTGCTCGGAAGCACCGCCCACCCAAAAACCAGCGGCCTTAAAATCGTCGAGCGCACGGGCGATATTGGAAACCTGCGCGATAGGCAGATGCATGACGGCACCGGCAGAGGTCTTGTAGCTGCCGACGGTCACACCGGCGGCGCGCTTGTTGGCAATGATGACGCCTGCCGCGCCCACGACCTCGGCGGAGCGCACGATGGCACCAAAGTTGCCGTCGTCGGTCACATGGTCGAGCACGATGACGAGCGCCGGACCGTCGCCCGCGCGGTCGAGAATATCGGCGACATCGGCATAGGGGAAGTTGCCCACCTCGAGCGCAATGCCCTGGTGAGCGCCATGGCTCGATAGCGCATCGAGCTGCGCGCGCGGCACATACTTAATGCGGACGCCCGCGGCGTTGAGGTCATCGACCAGACGAGACAGGGCGGCATCGCGCTCCCCGCCCTCGGCAATGAGCGCGCACTTGACGGGAAAGCCGGTACGCAGCGCCTCGGCGGCAGCACGGCGACCTTCGATAAACTCGCCCTTGGGGACCTGAACGTTGTCGCGGTTGCGATCTCGCTGCGGACGTGCAGCCTGAGCTTGGGAGCGCTCGCGCTGGCCCTTGGGAGCGGCAGTGCGGTCGTTGCGGCGACCCGGACGCGAGCCAGAAGCAGCCTGTTTGCCGCCACGAGGCGCACGCTTGCGATTGTCGGCCATAAAGCGGCCTCCTTAAAACATTTTTCAAACAAGACAAAAGAAGCGACCGCTTAAGACGAATAGCCCAAGCGGTCGGTACGGGTTTTCCAAGTGCCCGAGATTGCCGTGAAAGAGGAGCGACGCGTACTTGAGTACGCGAGCGACGGTTTGAACGGCAAGGTCGGGTGCTTGGGAAACCCGCGGGGATTAGAGAGACTTAATACGGGTGCCGGCGGCAGTATCCTCAATGGTAAGGCCCAGGTCCTTGAGCTGGTCGCGGATGGCATCGGCCAGATCCCAGTTCTTGGCGGCGCGGGCCTCGGCGCGGGCCTCGAGAATCTTGGCAGCAGCCTCGTCCACGTCGTCGCCTGTGTAGGCGACCAGGCCGGCGGCAACGCCTAGCAGACCCAGCGGCAGCTCGACCTTGGGCTCGGGGAGCTCGACGCCAAGCGTATCGAGCAGCTCGGCCAGCGTGTCGGCGGCGGCAAGCGCGGCGGCCTTGTCGGCTGCGTCGCCCGCCTGCTCCAAGTACTGGTTGCACTCGGTCACAAAGCCAAAGACGGCACCCATGGCACCAGCGGTGTTAAAGTCGTCGTCCATGCACTCCTTAAAGGCAGCACGAGTCTGAGCGGCCTTGGCGGCAAATGCCTCGGCGGCAGCCGCATCGGCATCGGCCGTCGCATGGTTCGCGGCCCAGCGCAGGTTCTCGACCGTACCGGCGATACGCGTGAGTGAGTTCTCGGCACCCTCCAGGCGCTCCCAAGAAAAGTCGAGCGGCGAGCGATAGCTCGTCTGCAGCATCAGCAGGCGCAGGGCGGCAGCGGAGTGCTGCTCGAGGACCTCGGCCAGCGTAAAGAAGTTGCCGAGCGACTTGGACATCTTCTCGCCGTCTACCAGCAGCATGCCCGTGTGCATCCAGGTGTTGGAGAAGCCCTGGTGCCAGGCGCAGGTGGCCTGGGCGCACTCGTTCTCGTGATGCGGGAAGGCAAGGTCGGAGCCGCCGCCGTGGATGTCGATCGGAGTGCCCAGGTAGCGATGCACCATGGCGGCGCACTCGGTGTGCCAACCGGGACGGCCCTCGCCCCAGGGGCTCGGCCAGCTGGGCTCGCCGGGCTTGGCGGCCTTCCACAGGGCAAAGTCGAGCGGGTCGTTCTTGTCCTCGTTCTCCTCGATGCGCGCGCCAACCATAAGGTCGTCGATATTGCGGCCCGAGACCTGACCGTAGTTAGGATCGCTGCGCACGGCAAAGTACACGTCGCCGTTATCGGCGGCGTAAGCGTGGCCCTGCTCGATAAGCGTCTTGATCATGGCGATCATGGGGCCGATCTCTTTGGTGGCGCGGGGGCGCACATCGGGATCGAGCACGTTGGCGGCGCGCATGACGCCGATGAACTTGTCGGAGAACTCCGTCGCGACCTCGGCGGCAGTGCGGCCCTGCTCGTTGGCGCGCTTGATGATCTTGTCATCGACATCGGTGAGGTTCTGGGCGAACGTGACCTCGTAGCCGCTCGCGATGAGCCAGCGGCGAATCACGTCAAAGCTGATGAACGTGCGGGCGTTGCCGATGTGGATGTTGTCGTAGACCGTGGGGCCGCACACGTACATGCGGACCTTGCCGGACTCGATGGGCTGGAACTCTTCCTTTTTATGGGTAGCGCTGTTGTAGATACGCATTCGTTACTCCTTAACGGTTTTCTGTAGCAGGCAGACGGCCCAGGCGCCGATTCCCTCGCCTTGGCCTTCCCAACCGAGCTTTTCGGTCGTGGTGGCGGCGACGCCCACGTTTTCCACGTCGACGCCCAGGGCATGGGCAAGGTTGGCGCGCATGGCATCGCGGTGCGGAGTGATCTTGGGTTGCTGACAGGCAATGGTGCAATCGGCATCGACAAACTCAAAGCCCAGCTCGCGCGCATAGTCCATCACGCGAGCGAGCAGCACCATCGAATCGGCACCCTCGTAGGCAGGATCGGTGTCGGGGAATAGCTTGCCGATGTCTCCCCCGCGGCAGGCGCCCAGAATGGCGTCGGCCAAAGCGTGCGCGAGCACATCGGCATCCGAGTGGCCCAGCAGGCCGCGCTCGTAGGGAATGTCGACCCCGCCGATGATACATCGACGCCCCTCCACCAAACGGTGGACGTCGTAGCCGTGGCCAATGCGCAGGTTACTGAACATGGGGAAGGTCCTCTCCCTCGGCCATGCGGCCGAGCAGAATCGCGGTTACGGGACGCAGATCCTCGGGCACCGTCACCTTAAGGTTATCGCGCGGGCTCTGGACACAGCGGACGCGCCCGCCCAGGCGCTCGACCAACGATGAATCGTCGGTACCGATAAAACCCTCGGCGATAGCAGCGGCGTGAGCGCGCTTCATAGCATCGACGCTAAAGAT
Source organism: Collinsella sp. (assembly GCA_018376905.1). Lineage (GTDB taxonomy): Bacteria > Actinomycetota > Coriobacteriia > Coriobacteriales > Coriobacteriaceae > Collinsella. Next base: position 49,986 of record JAHAAK010000008.1, read on the forward strand.
CTGCGGCGTCTGCGCGGCCCAATAGAGCTCACGCGGCGGCGTCTCGACGATATTGTCGCCATCGACGATCTTGAGCGTGTCGATCGCGGGCTGGCCGCACACGACGCCGTCGAGCGAGCGGTCACCCATGAGCACGTCGATAGCGTGGTCGATGGCCTCGGTCGTGATGAGCGGACGGGCGCCGTCGTGGATGGCAACGTATTCAAAGCCCGCCGGAGCCGCATGCACGCCGGCACGGGTGGAATCCTGACGGGTATCGCCGGCATCGGCAAAGCTGATGGGCGTGTCATAGTCAAACGGGTCGATGGCCAGGCGGCGCATCTCGGCACGGCGCTCGGCAGGACAAACCACGACGATGTGGCCGACCTTATCGCTACGATCGAACGCGCGGATTGACCAGCTCATGAGCGGACGGCCCGCCACGTTAACGAGCTGCTTGCCGCCGGGATTTCCAAAGCGCTGGCCGCTGCCACCGGCAACGACCACGGCGCATACGGGCGCCATTATGCGTTCCCCTGTTTGGTGCCCTTCATGCGGTACAGCGAGTCCGCAAGAATGGCAGGGTTGTTGACGCCAAAGTCGCCCAGGCGCTCCGGATCCTCGCTGATGTCGTCCATGAGCTCCTGCAGTGAGCCGTACTCGTCGACGATCTTCTCGGCCACGCCGTCGCGCACGACGGACACGCGCGAAAGCGTGCGCAGGCCCAGCGGTGTCATGACGGAGTCCTCGTCCAGGTCGTCGTAGCCCAGAACCGCCGCCACGTGTTGCGGGTCGGACAGGTCCTTAGGCGTCATGCGGCTCAGCTCGGCGCGAATCTTCTCGGCGTTGGCCTCAGAGGAATCGCTTGCGTAGTCGCGGATCATCAAGTCGTATTCGGTATCCATGCTGGAGCCCGCGAGCTGCTCGAGCTGCATCTGCACGAGCTTACCCTGGTTACCCAGCTTGACAATGCAATCCTTAAGCTCGGTCTTTGCCTGCTGCATGATCTCGAAGCTCGAGAAAATACCGGTAATGTCGGCGAGCGTGACGTAGTCGTCGAGCTCGAGGGCCGTCAGGCGCAGCAGGGAGCGATCGAGCGACTGACGGGTAGTCTGGAGCGTGGCGACGAGCTGGTTGACCGAGCTCATGATGGTGGTGACGGGCTGGATCTCGTAGCTCTTGCCGTGGACGTACACGTTGACGACGGCGCGACGAGCCGAAACCGAGATCACGATGGCGTCGGTGAGCACCGACATGCGAGCGGCAGTACGGTGACGCATGCCCGTCTCACTCGTGGCGAGCGAGGGATCGGGATTGAGGTGGAAGTTGGCGCGCAGGATCTGGGTGAGGTCGCCATCGATAACGATGGCGCCGTCCATCTTGGAAAGCTCGAACAGGCGGTTCGAGGTAAACGAAATGTTGAGCGGGAAGCCGTCGTTACCGGCAGCGAGCACGTTTTCGGTGTCGCCGACGCAGATAAGGGCGCCCAGGTGACCGGCGATGATCATGTCGAGGGCGGTGCGGATCGGCTGACCAGGTGCCGTCAGGCGGATGGCCTGTTCCATACGCTTTTGCAGCTCGTTCTTATCCAAGGCATCGCTCCCATCGTATACGCTCCATAAACGTCAATAAGTTTCTCACGGTTTGCCCCTGTGACGCCCGCAAAATCCGATGCTTACAGAATGAGCGAACACAGCTGAGAGCCCAACCCAAATGGGCTGCTTATGTGGTAGCATCGGGTCTCACATAAATGAGGGAGTAGTCGCGTGACCGGTTTCGCTTCCGGTGGCGCGGCAAGTCAACATACTGGCCGAAACGGTCTGGCTTGCCTTAATGAACGAGACTCGTGGTTGTGCGCGTAACGCGTACGCCACGGGTCTTTTTTGTTGCTCCCCCGCCAGAAGCACACGCGGGTTCGCCCGCAAGGAGGGAGCCAAACCATGGGACTCGCCGAGCTCGTATTGCTCGCCATCGGCCTTTCGATGGACGCCTTTGCCGTATCTATCTGCAAGGGTCTTGGCATGAAGAAGATCAACCTTAAGGTCGCCGTGATGCTCGGCCTGTTCTTTGGCGGCTTTCAGGCCGGCATGCCCGTAATCGGATGGGCGCTCGGCAGTCAATTCATGGGCATCATCGGACCCATCGACCATTGGATCGCCTTTATCCTTTTGGCCTTCATCGGTGGCAAGATGCTGTGGGAAGCCTTTACGGAAGGCGAAGACGAAGACGAAGGTGGCGACAAGGATGCCGAAAAGATTGACCTGGGCGAGTACCTGATCCTCGCCATCGCCACCTCAATCGACGCCCTGACCGTGGGCATCTCGTTCGCCGCGCTTTCGGTCGACATCGTTCCCGCCGTATCGCTCATTGGCATCACAACGTTTATCTTCTCCGTCGCTGGCGTAGCGATCGGCCACACCTTTGGCGCGCGCTACGAAAAACCCGCCACCATCGTGGGTGGCGTCGTGCTCATCCTCATCGGGCTTAAGATCTTACTTGAGCATCTGGGGATCCTCGCGATATAAAAAACGCCTCTCATAAGCCAACGTCAATGTAGGAGTCTCATGCAGAGTTTTGCATAATGCCTATTCGTGCAGACTTTTGCATGTCATACTGATATGCAAAAGTCTGCACGTTAGGAGATAGCCGTGGATACCCTTCCCATCACCACACCGCGCCAAGCTGGCATCTACGTGCGCCAGGCACGCGAGGCTCAGGGTCTCACCCGTGCCGCCCTCGCCAAAAAGGCCGGTGTTTCGGAGCGCTTGCTCGCATCGCTCGAGCTAGGAGACGCCACCGGCATTCGACTCGACAAGTTGCTGACGATTTTCAATGCTCTTGGACTGGCACTCGCCGCTCAAGGGGATATCGGTGAAGCGAAAAACGAGCGACCAGTCGACGCCCCGCATCCTGATCAACCTTGCAGCACCTCCAGATGCCATCGCGCTCAACGTCTTCATCATCGCAACCGTCGCAGCACTACCATTCCGGCTCTTGCAGATACCCCCCTTACGTCCGAGCTCTACGACAGGGCCTTCGCCGATTTCGCCATGTCCAATCTCGGAGTCTCGATTGCCGCAAACGCATCTAGCCAAACCATGCCCGAAGGGAAATAGCCAATGGCCAGAACATCACTTCGGACCATTATTTGCGGCGTGCCTGCGGGAACGCTCACGCAAGATGAGAACGGTCTTATCAGCTTTACCTACGATCATGACTATGACGGGCCAGCCCTATCGACCAACATACCCGTATCGAATCGCACATACGGACAACAGGTCATGAATCCGTACCTGTTTGGCCTTCTACCCGACAGCGAGGACCAACGAAAAGCGATTGCCGCCGAATTCGACGTTAGGCCCAACAATCCCGTTGCGTTGCTCAGCCATATCGGACTCGACTGTCCGGGCGGAGTGCAGTTTTGTGCCGAAGAAGATGCCGACGCCGTCCTGCATCGCGCTGGCGAATACCGCCCTATAGACGACCACGAAATTGCTCTTCGTCTCAAGTCGATCAGAAATGACCGCGATGCATCGTGGATGGGTCTAGATGAAAGTTGGTCACTTGGAGGCAACCAGGGCAAGTTCGCGCTCGCGCTCATAAACGGCCGCTGGTGCGAATGCATGGGCTCCTCGCCCACGACGCATATTTTCAAAAATGGCGTTATCGGATTTAAACTCGAGGCTCTCAATGAGTTTGTCTGCATGAAAAGCGCCCAGCGTGTCGGTATCGCAACGGCAAACGTCGAATATCGTATGTTTGAGGACGAACCTGCCCTCATTGTTGAGCGCTATGACCGCGTAAAAGTCAAAGACGGAACAATCAGGCGTCTACATCAAGAAGACCTCTGTCAGGCACTTGGGGTGATGCCCGCCCAAAAGTACACGGCAGACGGCGGCCCGACCACACGCGACATTCAAGAGCTCCTCGTAAATACGAGTCACCATCAACTTAACCTGTATCTGTTTACGCAGATACTTTTCTTTAACGCCATCATCGGCGCACCGGATGCGCACGCGAAAAACTATTCCCTGCTCCTTGGAAACGACGGCGCAGCCATGATGGCTCGAATGTACGATGTCGCGTCGGGTTTGGCGTATGAGCGCATGCGCCGCCGGGCGCGCCTTGCCATGGGCGTTGGCGGCGAAAATCGTGTGGGGCGCATCGGCCCAGGCGCTATCCGCCGATACCACGGCATGGGCGACCCCGCGCTGGAAGCGACGCTCACCGATGCCGGGCTATCCGAGAAGTTTTGCTTTGCGACCATGATGGACCTCGCCTACGAGGTGCCCATTTGCATGGAAGAGGTTATGGACGAATACGCCGACCTGCCCGGCATGGCGGACCTGCGCGAGCATATGCTCGGCCCCGTCCGCGAAAACTGCCAGCGCACCCTCGAGCTCATCAGGGCAGAAATGGACTAGGTGGCCGTAATTTCGCAATTATCAAACAAAAGAGAGGGGGCACCCGTTGCTAAAAGCTCGGATGCCCCCCTCATAATTTCATTTGCAATCCGCTAGCACGTGGCTCGGACTGCTGCTAGCGCAACCTTTACGCAGCGAGGCGCTTGAGGACGTCAATGAGCAGCTCGTAGAAGCGCTCGGCAGAAGCGAGCTCCATGCTCTCGTCCGGGGTGTGGACATCGGAGAGCGTCGGACCCACGGCGATGGCGTCCAGGCCGTGCAGGGCCTCGGCAAACAGGCCGCACTCAAGGCCGGCGTGAATGGACTCGATGCGCAGCTCGGAGCCAAAGAGCTCGCGATAGCTCTCGACAAAGACGTCGCGGACCGGCGAATGCTCGGCATAGCTCCAGCCGGGATACTCGAACTCGAACTTGGCGTCGAAACCCAGGACATCGGCCAGCGTCTGCAGGCGGTCCTTAAACTCGTTCTGCAGCGAGGTGATCGAGGAGCGCGGGGACAGCATGATCTTGACCTCGTCGTCAGAGGTGGCAACCACACCGATGTTGGAGGAAACCTCGACGGAGCCGTCGGTGGCGACGTTGCGGCGAATCACGCCGTTAGGGGCAAGACGCAGGGCGCGGATGAGGGCAAGCGCGGACTTCTGGTCCATGGCCTCGACCTCGGCGTCGTCGGCAATCTCGACGGTGCAGGTAAAGCCGGGGTCGAAGACCTCGAGCTCGGCAGTGACGTCGGCGATGATGCCCTTTGCGATCTGGGCCGCGGCCTCGGCGGCAGCGTGGTCGGCGTAGACCAGAACAGCCTTGCACTCACGGTTGATGGCGTTGTCCTTGGTGCCGCCGTTGAAGCTGACGATGGCGGGCTCGCCGGCAACCATCAGGCGGTCGATGATGCGGGCCATGATGAGGTTGCCGTTGCCGCGCTCCAGGTGGATATCGCTGCCGGAGTGACCGCCCAGCAGGCCGGAGATGTCGAGCGTGAGGGTGCTACCGGTCTTGTGCTCGCGCGCGATCGGGCATGTGTAGGTAACGACGACACCGCCGGCGCAGCTGACGGTGGCAACGCCCTCTTCCTCGGAGTCAAGGTTAATCATGGTGCGGGCGCTAATCTGGGACTTGTCGAGCGTCTCGGCGCCGACCAGGCCAGTCTCCTCGTCGGTGGTGAATACGCACTCGAGGGCAGGGTGAACGATCGAATCGTCATCGAGAACAGTGAGCATCAGAGCGACGGCGATACCGTTGTCGGCGCCCAGGGTGGTGCCGTTGGCGGTGAGGACGCCGTCCTTGACGACCAGGTCGATACCATCGGTCGTAAAGTCGTGCTCAACGGAGCCCAACTTGTCGCACACCATATCGATGTGGCCCTGTAGCATCACGGTCGGGGCATTCTCGGCGCCGGCAGATGCGGGCTTGCGAATGATGACGTTGTAGACCTCGTCCTGATACACATCGAGACCGCGCTCCTTGGCAAACGCGACCAGGAAATCGCTGATGCCCTTCTCGTTGCCAGACCCACGGGGGATCGCGCTGACCTCCTCAAAGAAATGGAACAGCTGGGCGGGCTCGTAGCCGGTAATCTTGTAGTCCATGGTGCCTCCTTGGCGCAACTGGTTAGACAGTAAGACATGCGACTTGTATATTCCCAGACTTTGCGTGCATAAACCAGTCGAAAACGCCGAGCGCCCTCGCATCATCGGCTAACGGTGAGGAAACGCCACTTTATCAAGGTAAAGCAAGCTAGACGGACCGTGCAGAGGGAACGTTGGACCCCCCAACCAACCTCAACGCCTGTTGAACATTAATGCATACACCATTGGTATGTTTAATAAGATTCTTGTCCTCCGTCACGACGTAATCGGCATCAATGCGATTGGCGACGCCCAGCATCAGGTCGTCCTCAAAGTCATTGTGGTGGTACTTGAACACAAAGGAGTCGAAGACCTCGTCTGCACCGACCGGGGCGATGAGGGCTAGCTCGCGCATCTGTCGAACGCATGCCCAGGCCGTTTCGTCTGCCGCCGCAATGGCGTTATCGCTCAGTGAGCCAGTCTTTCTTCGGCACTCCTGCTTGATTGCCGCCGAGACAAGATATGAAACGTCTTTGACCGAAAGCGACGAGGCAAACAGAGCAATCCGCTCCGAGGCGTCGGCAATCTCGATCAGATGGACGACATTTGCCGTACGGTCGGACCTGCCGGAAAAATAATCCATCCATACGTTGGTATCGATTAACAGCTTGAGGACGCCTTCTGTGCTCATAGTTCCACCCACTCGGGATAGCGCTCCGCCATGGCCTCCTCATAGAGGTCGTCATAGTCTCCCGAGAACTCAGGGATGGGGATGCCGTATTTGAGGCACGAATCGCGAACGATATGGCTGCCTTGCGCGGCCCTTGACTCCATGCGCCGGGGCTCCACTCCGTCAGAAACCGGAGCCGCCGCGTCTCCCTTCGAGGGCATGCGTCCGTTAACGACCAGATACTCCCAAAGTGTCCGAACGGCTTGTGACGGCGTCATGCCAATATGAGTCAGGACGGCGTCTCCCGCCTCTTTGAGCTGGCGATCTATACGCACGTTCATCTGAACTGGCCGCGTGTCGAGTATTGACGTAGGCATATCAGCTCCTTTGCTATACTATATCTCGATTTTAGTATAGCACGGCAGATTGAAGCGCATTTCAATAGAAATGAGGGCGCTTCCTTATCGGAAACGCCCCCCCGTTATACAAGGTATGTTTAATCCCTACAGCGCGCCGGAACCGGCTTGCATCATGCCGCCGGGGCCCGAGCTCACGCCACTGCTCACAGGCGCGGCGTTTCCGGTGTGCGGCGCCGCCGGAGCGGTATCGCCCCCGAGTGCAACCGCCGGACGCGGCGCCGGAATCTCACCCGTGCCGTGGCTAAAGACAAACTTGCCGTCGACCACGTCGCACAGGACGGTATCGCCCTCGCCCCACTCGCCAGCCAGCAGTTCCTCGGACAGCGGATCCTCGATGAGCTTTTGGATGGCACGACGCAGCGGACGCGCGCCGTTGGTGAGGTCGGTACCCTCCGCCACAATCTTGTCGTAGGCCGCATCGGTGAGCTTGATGTTCATGCCGTTTGCGATCAGACGCTGACGCAGGTCATCCACCAGCAGGTGAGCGATCTTGGTCAGGTTCTCGCCCGAGAGCTTCTGGAACACCACAATGTCGTCGATACGGTTGAGCAGCTCGGGGCGGAACAGGCGCTTGAGCTCGCCCATCGCGCGGCCCTTGATCTCACTCGACGTGAGACCCTGCTCGCCGGTAGTGCCAAAGCCAACGCTCGCATCCTGTGCGATCTCGCGGGCGCCCACGTTGGACGTCATGATGATCACGGTGTTGCGGAAGTCGACCGTCTTGCCTTGGCTATCGGTCAGACGACCCTCCTCCAGCACCTGCAACAGAATGTTGAAGATGTCGGGGTGTGCCTTCTCGATCTCGTCGAACAGCACAACCGAGTACGGGTGACGGCGCACAGCCTTGGTGAGCTGGCCGCCCTCGTCATGGCCCACGTAACCCGGAGGGCTACCGATGAGCTTGGAGACCTCGAACTCGCTGCCGAACTCCGACATGTCAAAGCTGATGAGCGCGTCCTTGCTGCCAAAGAGGTACTCGGCGAGCGTCTTGGCGAGCTCAGTCTTGCCCGTGCCGGTGGGGCCCAGGAAGATAAAGCTACCGCCGGGGCGACGCGGGTCCTTGAGCGGCGAGCGGCTGCGGCGCACGGCCTTGGCGACGGCCTCGACGGCCTCGTCCTGGCCGATAATGCGGGTCTTGAGCACGCTTTCGGTCTGCAGCAGGCGACGGCTCTCGCTCTCGGTGAGCGAGGAAACCGGCACGCCAGAGGTCACGGACACGATGTCGGCAATCTGACTCACGTCGATGGTGAGCGGGCTGGCGTCGAGCTCGGCGGTCCAGGCGGCCTTGGCTTCGGCGAGTTCAATCTCGGCGGCCTTCTGCTGCTCGGTGATCTCGGCGGCCTTGTTCATGTCATCGCTCTCGGTGGCCTCCTGCGCGGCGGCCTTGAGCTCCTCTATACGATGCTCGGCCTCGCGCACCGGCTCGGGCGCGCGATTCGCGGCGATGCGAGCGCGGGCACCGGCCTCGTCGATGAGGTCGATGGCCTTATCGGGCAGGAAGCGATCCTGGATGTAGCGGTTGGAAAGGTTCGCGGCGGCCTCGATAGCACCCTGCGTATAGCGCACATGGTGGTGCTCCTCGTAGCGCGGCTTGAGCGCGGTCAGGATCTTGACCGTGTCCTCGACGCTCGGCTCCTCGACATCAATGGTCTGGAAGCGACGCTCGAAGGCCGGGTCCTTGGTGAGGTACTTGCGGAACTCCTCGGCCGTGGTGGCACCGATGATCTGGAAAGCACCGCGCGCGAGCACGGGCTTGAGCATAGAGCTCGCATCGATAGAACCCTCGGCAGAACCGGCACCGATGATGGTGTGCATCTCGTCGATAAACAAGATGACGTCGTCGGCTTCGGTCGCCTCCTGGATCACGTTCTTGAGGCGCTCCTCAAACTCACCGCGATACTTGGCACCCGCGACAAGACCCGGCAAATCGAGCGTCCAGATATTCTGGTTCATAAGATTCTCGGGCACGTTGCCGGCAGCAATCTGCTGCGCCAGGCCCTCGACGATAGCCGTCTTGCCCACGCCGGGATCGCCCAGGATAAGCGGATTGTTCTTGGTGCGGCGCGAAAGGATCTCCATCATGCGCTGGACTTCCTTTTCGCGGCCAATCACGGGATCGAGCTCGCCGTCGCGCGCCTTCTGCGTGAGGTTGGTCGCGAACTGCTTAAGCGTATCGGTGCCACTCCCCTTTTGCTGAGAGGCATCCGAGCCGCTAAAGAACGGCAGGCCCGCACCGGGACGCCCGGCACCGGCACCGGCGAGCGGACGCTTCTTGTCCTGGTCCTTGGCGGTGAGTTTCTCGATAGCCTTTTTGATGGAGGCGGACGACACGCCCAGGCGCATGAGGATGTCCATGGCCATGCCGTTGCCCTCTTCGACGATGCCGATCAGCAAGTGCTCGGTCGAAACGTAGGTCTGGTTGTTCTCGCGTGCCACGCGGAAGGAGCGCTCCATCACGCTGATGACGAGCGGCGTAAAGGCGAGCTTGGCCGCCTCGGTCTCCTCGCTGGGCTCGGGAACCGTGGTCTGGACCTCTTTGAGGGTATCCATGATGTCATCGTAGGAGATATCGAGCGAGCGCAGCGCCTCGGCAGCGATGCCCTCGTCCTCCTTGGCGAGTGCGAGCAGCAGGTGCTCGGTGCCCACCTTATTTGAGTGCAGATCGAGCGCCTCCTGTTTGGCCATCGACATGACCTTGCGCGCTCGATCGGTAAATCTATCTAACATGCTCGTTTCCTTACATGAGTTCATCGAAATCAAAACGCCCGCCCGTCGGCGGCGCTTTTGTCTCTTTACCCACAGGTTGTCTATGTTAACAGCTGGAGGAATATCTATAAACCCGGCTCACATGAATGCAGGTTATGACCGCATCGCGGGACTCACCGCGCGATGCGCGACAGGCGCCCCGCAAGAGAAACCCTAGGCGTCTTTCACCACGTCGGGACTCGTCGCACGCGATGCGCGATAGGCATCGGCCTCCTTGGAGACGCGTTCGAGCAGCTCGGATGTATCGACGCCCTCGACTTGCGCGACCGTTTCCACCGTCTGCATGGCGACCGCCCTCAGGTACGCGCACGCGCTGTCCCCCGGCTGCTCGAGGTCTATCTCCTCGCCGCCCTCCCGGGCAAAGCCGACCGCCATCACAAAGCCCATGATGCCCGAGACCAGAAAGCCCACCGCAAAGCTCGAATCTGCCTTGAGCTCTTCTCCGTCGGGGTGGACGATCTCTCTCACGCGGTCGATGATGATCGTATGGATGCCCTGCACGACCTGCTCGGCGGCACCCGCCCTCATGGTGATGACGATGCGCTGCAGCAGGCAGCGGACGTCGCGCCGGTCGAACGCCGAAAGGTCGCCCTCGCTCGAAAAATGCCAGAGGGCATCGGTGATGAGCTCGTTATCCTGCAGCAGCTGGGCTATGGCGATGGCGACGAGTTCATCGAAATCGTGAAAATAGTAGTAAAACGTTCCGCGATTGCACTGGGCGGCGCGGGTCACCTCGCCAACCGACAGCTCGAAGATGCTGTTGTTCTCGATGAGCTCCCAAAACGCCTCGATGATACGGGTGCGTGCATCGGGCGCATCGGCGTCCTTACGCGGTCTCGCCATGCGCCTCACCGCACCCCTGCGCCTTGGCGTTCATGATGAGCATCTGAAGACGGTTCTCCACGTTGGCGAAGCTCACGTCGGGATCGTAGTCGAGCGGCAGGAACTGCGCCGTGGGATACTGCTCCTTGAGCGCATGGATGAGCCCGCGCCCCACGACATGGTTGGGCAGACACCCGAACGGCTGCAGGATCACGAAGTTGCGGCAGCCGCGCTTGGCGTGCTCGAGAATCTCCGCCGGAATCAGCACGCCCTCGCCCGCATCGAACGTATGGTGCAGGATCTTATCGCTCGCGCGCACGAGCTCGGGCATGCGCGTCGGCGGCTCGTAGAGCGGGCTCGCCGCGCCCAGGCGGTCGCAACGGTCGTGCGCGAGCTCGAACAGGTTGTCCGCCGTGGCGTACCAGGCCTTTTCGGGCAGCGACAGGTCGACGTGGAACTCGCGCGACTGCGCATGCTTGTAGAAATAGGTCTTGCGGATCACGTCGGTCATGCGCGCCTCGATGACCTCGAGCCCGTTGTCCTCGAGGTAGCGCTCGATCTCGTGGTTGGCGCCGAGATGGAAATTGAGCAGGTACTCGCCCACGATGAGAACGGTCGGATGCGGGTTCGAGCGGTCGTACGGAACGGCGTCCATGATCGCAAGCGCGCGTTTGAAGCCCGTCGCCTGGCCTCTCAGCCCGGAGCGCTCCATGCCCTCGATAACCTCATCGAGCGCGCGGTCGAACGCAGCGTCCGCCGCGCCCTTCTCGAGCTCGTAGGGACGGATGCGCCTAAGCATGGCCTCGAGGGCATCGATCATGGGAAGACCGTAGGCGATCTGGATGCTCGGGCCAAGGCCGAGCTTGAAGCCCGGATGCGCATTGTGGGCATCGACGTCGTCGTTGGTGAGCACCGGGACATAGTCGTATCCCGCGTCGTCGAGCGCGCGGCGCAGCAGGGGCATGTAGTGCGTCAGGCGGCAGTCGCCGATATACTTGCCAGTCACCACGGCGACGTCGTGCGGGTCGTACTTACCGCTCTCGAGTGCCGCGAGCGCCTCGCCGATCACGATTTGCGCGGGGAAGCAGATGTCGTTGTGCACATAGCGTTTGCCCAGGCGGATGGCATCCTCGCGCCCGATATCAAGGGCCTCGGCGCGCACGCCCTGATTGCGCATCGCCGCGGTCATGAGCCTGCAGAACGCATGGGAGGTGTTGGGGACCAGCGCGATCTTGTCGTGCCGGTCGCGCTTGGTGTACTTGACCTTATACGGGTCGTCGAGCGGATGGACCGCGTGCACCCGGGCGCCCTCGGCACGCTCCTCCGCGCGACGACGGTTGACCGACTCGATAAACGAACGCACGCGAATGCCCATGGGACCGGCGACGTCGCTCTCATCGAGCTTGATCATCATCGGAACCTTGGAGCCCATCTCGCCCATCATGCGCGCGATCTCGTCGGTGAGATACGCATCGTGGCCGCAGCCGAAGCTGCCCATCTGCACGAGCTCGAGCTCGGGCGTCGATGCGACGATGACCGCGCACGACAGCATGCGCGCATGATAGTTGTTCACGATGTCGATGCGGCTGTTGGAAAGATCGACGTTGCAGACCCCCGGCACCGCATCGGGCGTCAGCACGGGGATGCCGCGCTCAGAGAAGAGCTTGGGCAGCCCGTGGTTGACCAGCGGGTCGTTGTGGTACGGGCGCGAAGCGATCACCACCGCGTAGCCGCCGTCCTCGTGCACGTTCTCGAGCACCTGCCTGCCGCGCAGCTGCAGCTGGTTCTCAAACGTCTCCTGCGCGCGGTCCGCCTGCTCGGTCGCCTTGGCAACCAGGTCGGCATCGATATCGAAGGTCTCCTTGCACCACGCCTTGAGCTGGCGGTTTCGGTCGCCCTCGTCGTACCAGTGGAACAGCGGCGTATCGAACGGAACGCCGAAACGCTCCTCCGGGTTATCGGAATTGCGCATCACGTAGGGGTATCCCTTTACGACGGCGCACATCCACTCGCTGGTAGAGGCGGTGTTTTCGGTGGGCACCGTCGTGATGATGGGCATGAAGATGCGGTCGACGCCGGCGTCGACGAGATTGCGGATGTGCCCGTGGACGAGCTTGGCCGGGAAGCACACGGTGTCGGATGTGACGTGCGCCAGACCGCGCTCGTACATCGCCTTGGTGCTGCGTCCCGAGACGCGCACCTTAAAGCCGAGCGTGCTGAAGAACGTCGACCAGAACGGCATGGTGTCCCAGAACTCGAGCACACGGGGAATGCCGATCGTGACATCGCGCCCCCCGCTGACGGGAACCGTGGGGTACGACTCGAACAGCAGCTTCTCGCGGTCGACAAAGAGATTGGGGGCAGCCGCGGTCCGGTCGCGCCCCGTGCCGGGTGCCTGTGCCTCGCAAGCACCCTGCGGACGCAGCTCCTCCGCCGCGGGAACCTCGCGCACGAGCTCATCCCATGAGATGGCGCCGCCGCGCGGGCAGCGATTGCCCGTGACGTAAAGCGAGCCGTCGCCAAATGCCACGACCGCGCGCTGGCAGCGGTTGTTGCACCGACGGCAGGTAACGCCGCCGAACTCGCGATGCTCGAAGCGCTCCACGGCATCGAGCCCGATAAACGACGTGCCGGCGTCGCCCTTGCGGCATTCCTCGCGCGCGAGCAGGGCGATACCGATAGCGCCCATCAGCCCCGGGTGGGGCGCACGCGTGACGGGTTTGCCCAGATACTGCTCGAATGCGCGCAGCACCGCGTCGTTTCGGAACGTGCCGCCCTGGACGACGACTTTGTCGCCCAGACGGTTGAGATTTGAAACGCGAATGACCTTGGTGAACACGTTCTCGATAATCGAACGGCAGAGACCGGCCATGATGTCGCCCGGACCCTTACCGCGCCGCTGCTCGGAAACGACGCTGCTGTTCATGAACACCGTGCAGCGGCTGCCGAGAACGGCGGGGGCTTTGGACGAAAATGCCTCGGTCGCGATATCCTCAACGGCTATTCCGAGGTTTTTGGCAAAACCCTCGAGGAACGAGCCGCAGCCCGCAGAGCACGCCTCGTTGACGACGATATCGGTCAGCACGCCGTGGTTGAGCCAGATGGCCTTCATATCCTGTCCGCCGATGTCGAGCACGAAGGTCGCATCGGGAACGCATGCGCACGCGGCGCGGGCGTGCGCGACCGTCTCGACCGTATGGTAGTCGGCGTGGAACGCGCGCGCGAAAAGCTCCTCGCCGTATCCCGTGGTGCCCACGGCATCGATCGCAAGCGTGACTCCCGCTGTCTCCCAGCGGTTCTTCAAGCTGACAAGACCCTGTTGGGCGACGTCGAGCGGTCTGCCGTTATTAGACGCGTAGAACGAATCGACAAGCTCACCCGCCTCATCGACCAGGGCGAACTTGGTCGTCGTGCTCCCCGAATCGATACCGAGCGCCACACGCACCGTCTCTCCGGGCGCATACGCATCCGGACCCTTTGCCGGCGTCTCTTTGCCATGGCGTGCCGTAAAATCCGCCTGCTCGGCAGGTGTGGCAAAAAAGGGCTGGGCAAGACGTCCCTCCCCGCTTGCGGGCGCGACCGTCTCGAGCTTATCCAGCCGGACAAAAGCGTCGGGAAGGTCGATCGGTTGGGACGATGCGAACATGTCGGTCAGCGACAGGGCGGCACCGCGCGCGACCATGATCTGCGGATCGCGCGGGACGATAACCTGATCGTCCGATAGATTCAGTTGCTCCCGGAACACGCGGACCAGTGTGGGGTTGTAGGCGAGCGTACCGCCCTCGAAGATTACCGGCGGCTCGATGTCGATACCCTGGGCCAGACCGCCGATCGTTTGGCGGGCGACCGCGTGAAGCGCCGAAAGCGCCAGGTCGGTGGTAGGAATGCCCTCGTTGAGCAGCGGCTGGATATCGGTCTTTGCGTACACGCCGCAGCGGCCCGAGACCTCGTGGACGGTCGTTCCCCGGCTTGCGAGCTGCTCGAACTCGCCCGATTCGGTGCCGACCCCCATGAGCTTTGCCATCTCGTCGATAAATGCACCGGTACCGCCTGCGCACGAGCCGTTCATGCGCATGTCGGCAACCTCGATGTCTCCCTTATCGTTGGTGCGGAAGAAGATCATCTTGGCGTCTTGGCCGCCCAGCTCGATGGCGCAGCGCGTCTGCGGATAGAACCTGCTGATCGCGAGCGCGTTGGCGACCACCTCCTGAACGTACGAGGCGCCCAGCGCGGTCGCGATATCGCGCGCACCCGAGCCGGTCACCGCAACGCGCAGTGACTCATGGGGAAAGCGCTCGGCGAGCTCGCCGAGCATGGCGCGCACGCTCGCTGTCTGACACGCCCCGTGGCGGCGATATCCCCACCACGCCTCGGTCATATCCTCGTGCATCGCGTAAACTTTGGTCGTCGTCGACCCTACGTCCAGTCCTACTAGCAACGCCATAATGCTCCGTCTCTCGCATTTTTCCCGCTAGAGATATACCACTCTACGTAATACAACAGACTGTTGTATTTAAACTCCGTATAAAAAGCGGCTGCCGAAACGCTTCAGCAGCCGCCGAATGCACCAACAGATTGTTCTGCGCGCTAGCACGTCGGGCAACGGAGCAGCACGGGCCCTCCGGTCATGCGCACCGCTCACGCCCGCGATGTCGCCGAGAGAGCTATCCACGCTTTGGGCTCCAACCAAGCAAGTCGCCCGCGCTCAGCAGATCCCTAAGCGAGCTACTCGCACTCAGGAGCCATAGCCTGCTCCAAGAGCTCGGCATGCTCCTCCTCGAAAACCGTCCCCACAGGGAAGGCGCGACGGAAGACGAAGCGGGAAATCGGACCGGCTACCAAAAGGTTCCACGGCAGCGCCATCACAAAATTATGCGGGATGTTGATCATCCAGATCGCGGGCACGGAATACAGGTTCGCAAGGATGCCGCCGGGCATGTGCGTCAGACCCTCACAGGCACCGTACAGCGACATGATGATGACCATGGGAACGACCATGCAGGAGCTGACGGCAAGCGTCATGGCAAGCGGCGAACTCTTGCCCGGCGTGACCAGGAATTTAAAGGCGAAACCCTTGGCAAGGGGGCTGGCAACAAACCAGTCGCAGCACATGGCAAAGACGTAGGCAACGGGGAAGCCGAGCCACGCAGCGGCAACGACCCCGCCGTTGATGGCCCCGCGCTGCAGGGCAACGTTGTAGATGCTCATCCAGAGCACCATGCAAAAGCACATGATAAAGGTGAACAGCAGGCTCTCTCGTTTGTTGATAGGCATAAAGGGCGAAATCCTTTCTGTGTTGCGCCGCAACACCACGCAACAAAAACGGGCGGGCAAGATGGAGTTACTGGGACTTCATCTCGCCCGCCCGTGGTACGTGCATCTGCGACTACTTATGTGGTGGAACTACCCTAACACGAACGGCGCGCGCTTCGTAAGCGTTGAGTTTATGGAGATGCAGGGCACCAATAATCCCCCCGACCCCATAAGTTGCGGTGGAATACGGACTGTTTTGACCCTTTAAGCAGCAATTCAGTCCCTATTTCACCGCAACTCATTGGGGGTGCAAAGTAACCTGTCCCCCTTGCACCAATTAGCTGGTGTGGCGCCAGCGAGGGTCGGTGAGCGTACGCGCCACGCCCAAGCCAACGGGCAGAAACGCTACGATGAGCACTGCGCGCACAAACCAGCCGAGCATATTGACTGTGTCGAAGGTGCACATGTAATACATAGAGCGATAGAGATACAGACCGGGCACCATAATGACAATCGAAGGCACCGTGAGGGCGATGCGCGGGTAGGTGAGCTTGACTTCGGCCAAGCTTGCCAGCAGACCCGATACCAGCGCGCCGATAAACGCTGCTGCCTCGGGAGGCATTCCCGTGCTGAGGCCCAGGAAGGGAATCATCGTCGGCGCATCGACAAGGGTCAGACGCAGGGTATTGGACACGGCGCCGATCAGCCCAGCTGCCGCGGCCATCTTTACCGGGCTGTTGAACATCACCGAGAAGCCGAATACGCCAACGAAGCTCATCACCACGCGCAGGAGCGTAAGAGCAAGCGGCGAAAGGCCGAGCGGCGCAAAGTCGTCCGGCGCCAGGCCAACACACTCGGCAACCATCCAACCTACGAGCGTCGCCATCACAATAATCGATACGGCATATGACAGACGTTCGATACCGCTTCGCATGTCGAGCTTAGCGATGTCGAGGCCTGCCGTAATGAGCGGAAAGCCGGGAATCACAAAGAGCATGGCGCCGATATAGCCTTCTTGGTGCGACATTGCCCCCGGTATGACCTGGCCAAGGCCGAGCAATGCCAGCAGATACGAAACGCAAGCGAGCGCAACGCCGGTCGTCAGCGCGCTGAACTGACCAAGGCCTTGCTTGAGAATATGGGAGCGGGCAAAGTTGCCGACACCCGCGCCCACGAACGCGCAGGCCATCTCGATAGGGCCGCCGCCGAGCAAAAAAACGAAGGCGCCACAGGCGCAGGCCGCCGCAAGGCCCTGTTGCCAAGGCACGTAATCAGGTTTTGAGCTCTCAACGGTCTTGAGCATCTCGTGATACTCGTGCACCGTGAAGCGACGACCATAAGTCTCGATTTCCTTGAGGAAACTCTCCATCATCCAAATGCGATGGGTATTGACGCCCGTTGTGGGTAAGCTGACGACCTCGTTAAAGCAGTGGCCATCTTCGATGCAGGTGCACTCAAACGATAGGAGACTCAAGTCGACGTGGATGGTGACACCGAGTACGGCGGCGACTCGATTCATGGTATCGCGTACACGCCAGGCACCCGTTCCGCTCGCGAGCATAAGCATACCGGTGCGGCAGATGATGGATGATTTATCGGTGAGCGGCGCATCGACGGCAAGTTCATCGCCTGCCGTCACGATCTGGTGCCAGTCAGTTTTCATATGGAGCGCGCCGGCACGAACGCCGTGGTGCATGGGGGCTCTCGAAAGCAGCGAGTTAAGGCGCGAAGACTGTGGGGACTCCGTTGATTCGTCCTCAACCTCATCAGTCTCTTCATCGACCAGATCAAAGGAATCAAGCGGCGCTGGCTCGCGACGGTCGATCAGCTCCTCGTCCTCATCATCAAAGTAGTTGAACTGATCGAGCATGTCCTCTTCAATCGCGCGCTCGCTCGCATCGTCCATCCCGGTGCTCCCTTCCTATCGACTAACCCCCATCCTAGACAGCGACGGCTAAAGGAAACATAAAAGAGACGGCTGTCATGCGAGCCATGTGCGCAATAGCCATTGGGTAGTCATTGGGGACGTTCTTGAATGACTAGTCGTTTAAGAACGTCCCCAATGACTACATCTGGACCAAGGTAACGCCGATGTTTTGGCAACGCCAGCGAAAGCCCGCCAGAGCGAGCAAGGTGCCTTCGGAACTAGATGCCACCATAGGTTGAGCATAAGCCAGCGAGCGGGTCGCATTTGAGACAAGGTGACGTGAAACGAAAGGGCGCTGACCTTCTGGTCGCGCCCTTGAAGTTGAACGTCAGATTGTCCAAATGCGGCCCGCGCAGCGTCGAGCCGTTACGCGGTTCGTAGAACCGCGTAACTAATTAGTACATCTTTGCGCCGGCAGGGATGGAAGCGTCGAGCTGGATCAGGTTGAGGCGCTCCTCGCCCTCCTCCTCGTGGATGGCGCTGATGAGCATGCCGCAGCTGGGGATACCCATCATCTTGCGCGGAGGCAGGTTGGTGATGGCGAGCAGGGTCTTGCCGACCAGGTCCTCGGGCTCATAGTATTCATGGATGCCGGAGAGAATGGTACGGTCAGTGCCGGTACCGTCATCGAGCGTAAAGTTCAGCAGCTTCTTGGACTTCTTGACGGCCTCGCATGCCTTGACCTTCACGGCGCGGAAGTCGCTCTTAGAGAAGGTATCGAAGTCGACGAACTCCTCAAACAGCGGCTCGACGGCAATCTTGGAATAATCGACCGTGGGCTTGAGAGGCTTGACGAAGGGGCTCGCGGTGTTGCCGGCCTCGGCAGCCTTGGCAGCAGCGGCACCGGACTGGAAACCCTTCTCGGGCTTCATGTGCGGGAACAGCAGCACGTCGCGGATGGAAGCCTGGTTGGTGAGCAGCATGACCACGCGGTCGATACCGATGCCAATGCCGCCTGCGGGAGGCATACCGTACTCGAGGGCGCGCACGTAATCCTCGTCGTACTCCATGGCCTCGTCGTCGCCGCCGGCCTTCTCGGCCATCTGGGCAGCGAAGCGCTCGGCCTGGTCGACCGGGTCGTTGAGCTCGGAGAACGCGTTCGCGTACTCGTGGCCGGCGATGACCAGCTCAAAGCGATGGGTCAGGCGCGGGTCATCCTCAAAGCGCTTGGCAAGCGGGCTAACCTCGATGGGGTAATCGCACACGAAGGTGGGGTTGACGATGGTGTCCTCGCCCAGCTCGTCATAGATCTCGGCGATGATCTTGCCGGCGGTCCACTCGGGCTTGATCTCCAGGCCCTTCTCGCGTGCGGCGGCAGCAAGCTCCTCAACCGGCGTGTCGATGGTGACCGGCTTGCCGAGCACGTCGGAGACAATGTCGGTCATGGGACGGCTTGCCCACTCACCGGACAGATCGATGGTCTGACCCTGGTACTCAATAACCTCGGGGTTGCCGATAGCCTTGTTAGCGGCCTTAATGACACCCTGGGCGAGTGCCTTCATGCCCTCGAGGTCGGAGAAGGCACGGTAGGCCTCCATCGTAGTGAACTCGGGGTTGTGGGTAAGGTCCATGCCCTCGTTACGGAAGATGCGGCCGATCTCGAACACGCGCTCAAAGCCGCCGACAATGCAGCGCTTGAGGTGCAGCTCGGTGGCGATACGCAGGTAGCACTCCTGATCGAGCGCATTGAAGTGCGTGATGAACGGCTTAGCCGTAGCGCCGCCCTGGATGGTCTGCAAGATGGGGGTCTCGACCTCCATGTAGCCATCGGACTCCATAAAGCGGCGGAACGTGGAGAGAATCTGCGAACGCTTGCGGAAGGTCTCGCAAACGTCGTCGTTGGCGATCAGGTCGACATAGCGCTGGCGATAGCGGGTCTCCTTGTCGGAGAGACCGTGGAACTTCTCGGGCAGCGGGCGAACGGCCTTGGAGAGCAGCGTCGCGCTCTTGGGGGCAACGGAAAGCTGGCCACGCTTGGTGCGCACGACTACGCCGGTTACGCCCAGGATATCGCCCAGGTCGAGTGCCTTGAGCGTGTTCCAGGCGGCCTCGTCCATATCGTTGATGCGGCAGAACAGCTGGATCTCGCCGGTCGCGTCGCGCACGACGATGAACATAATCTTGCCCTGACCGCGCTTGGCAACCACACGGCCGCCGATCTTCACGACGTCCTCGGTGTCCTCGCCATCGGTGAGCTCGGCGTACTTAGTCTCGATGTCGACGACGTAGTCCTCAATCTCGGAGTGCTCGGGATACGGGTTCTGGCCCGCCTCGAACAGGGAGGCACGCTTGGCCAGGCGGGTGGCGCGCTCGTCGTTGAGCGTCGATGCCTGATCGGCGGCGTTCTGGTTTTCTGCCATAGTTAGCTCCTCAAACTAAAACGCTCCCCAGGATTCGGTCCCAGGGAGCGAAAACATACCTTTACGCGGGACCGTGGTCTAGCGTGCGATCTTGGCGATGGTGTAGACGCGAGTCTTGCCGGAAGGCGTAACGACCTCGACGGAGTCGCCCTCGCCATGACCAATGATGGCGTGGCCGACCGGAGACTCGTTGGAAATCTTGTGCTCGAGCGAGTTGGTCTCGGTGGTACCGACAAGCGTGACCTCGATGAGCTCACCGTTGGGGTCGACCAGGGTAACAGTCGAGCCAATGGAGACGGTCAGGTCGCCCGTGCTGGCAGCGATCTGAGCGTTGGCGAGGATGGCCTGGATCTCGGCGATACGAGCGGCGTTCTGGGCCTGCTTGTCCTTGGCGGCATCGTACTCGGAGTTCTCCGAAAGGTCGCCGAACGCGCGGGCTTCCTTGATGTCCTCGACGATCTCCTTGGCGTAATCGCCCTCACGCCAAGCGAGCTCCTCGACGAGCTTCTGGCGGCCCTCAGCGGTCAGTACGATCTGGCTTGCGTCCATACGGATATCTCCCCAACTATGATGTAACGATCAACTGTCAACAAAAACGAAAAAGACCGGCTAGCCTGCGGGCAAGCCGGTCAGGTGCTCACCCCAAAGGGATGGGACTACTCTGCGTCCGCGTCGCTGTCCTCTGCCTTCTTTTGCTTGGCAGCAGCGAGCTTGGCCTCGAGCTCTGCGATCTCCTTGTCCTCCTTGGACTCCTCGACCACAACGTCCTCGGCCTGCTTGGTTTCGCCCTTATCGTCGCCCTCCATACCCTCGCGGATATTCTTGACGGTAGAGCCGAGGGACTTGCCGAGCTTCGGCAGGTTCTTGGGCCCAAAGATAATCAGGACAACGACGAGAATAATGATGAGCTCAGGAGCCCTCAGTCCAAACATGTAGACCTCCACAATACAGCGAGACAAGCTCGAATGAGTATACCGCGGGTATCGCGGTATCACAACAATAGCTAAAAAAAAGGGACCGCAAGAAGCGGTCCCTCCTCATGCTCTGGTCGGGTTGACTGGATTTGAACCAGCGACCCCTGCGTCCCGAACGCAGTGCTCTACCAAACTGAGCCACAACCCGTTAGCTCGACTATAGTAACAAAGATTTCCGTCGTGTGCCAGAGAAATTTTTACTTCTTTGGCGCTTCAATGCGAACCGTGTCGAAAACGAGCTCCGTTGCATAAGCCCACCAGCCGTTTTGTTGAGCGGCTGCCGCAAGATTGACTGCCGTGGCGGCAGTATCGCAGAGAGCAAACGAGCAGGCACCCGAACCGCACACGTTTGCGGTAATGGTACCGTCCTGTGAACGAAGCCAGTCGAGCACCGTTTGAATCCGCGGCTCCATCTGCGCGGAAATGACACCCAGGTTGTTGTGGACGAGCGCGTAGGCCGCCTCTGCGTCTCCCGAGCGAAGGGCAGATGCGATCGCTCCGGGCTTGTCCGCAGGCACTGGGGTCTCGTCAAAACGTCGATAGGCTTCAATTGTTGAAACGCTTGCCTCGCGCGGCTTGACCAGCACGACGGGTGTCGCGGGTAGTGCGGGGTACTCGGTTGCCAGCACGTCTCCCCCACCCACGTAAAATGCAGGGCTGGCATGCAAAAAGAAGGGAACGTCGGCGCCAATGCCGCGCGCAATGTTGTCCAGCGCGGGGTCGGCACGGTCGATACCCCAACTCTCTGCCAAGGCGACAATGACCGCCGCGGCATCCGTCGAAGGACCGCCCAGGCCGGCACACAGCGGGATGCGCTTCTTAATCGTGATGCAGACATTGGCTTCGCGACCGTAATGCTCGGCCATAGCAGCGGCCGCACGATACGCCGTATTCTTTTGCATGGGAAAGTCGGATGCCGGAATCGTCTGGACGGTCAGCGCCTGTGCCGGCGTAACCGTCACGGTATCGACAAGACCGACGGCTGCCATCAGGGAATCGACCTTATGGTAGCCGCGGTCGTCACGCTCGGTATGAACCCCCAGATAGAGGTTGATCTTTGCCGGCGCGGAAAGGATCAGGGACCAATCGGTCACCGCTAGTGCTCCTCGAGCTGATTGCCGAGCGGGGTAAAAATGTGCTCGCCGCTCTCGGGGTCGAACAGCTCGACCTGGCCGGTGAGAACATCAATATACTGGTAGGACTGACGCGACTTGCGGCCACGGCGCTCGTCGACCTCGACGATAAAGACTGCCGGATGGACGCTCTTGATGGTGCCCATGCGCTCGACGACGCGGGTGCGGCCCATGTTGGCCTTCACCTTAACGCGATCGCCCACCATATCGGTCAGCTTCTCGTGGATGTCGTCGACGTGATTGACTTCCATCTCTTCCATGAACAGGGCCTCCAGAAGGTGCAATTCAAAAAGGGGATAATACCCCTAAGATAGACAAAACTCTAATACTATAGCACCCTGTTGTAGCCATACGCAAGTAGCTAAAAAAGCCCGGTCCCAAATTGACTACTTACAGACTATCAGTGTCCAAGACGATGGTGAATGGGCCATCGTTGACGAGATCGACCTTCATGTCGGCGCCGAAGATGCCATGCGCTACGTGCTCGACGTCCTCGCGCACAAGCGTCAGGAAGTACTCGTAGAGCTCGTTGGCGACATCGGGGGCGCCGGCATCCGTAAACGATGGGCGGCGGCCGTGACGGCAATCGGCGAACAGCGTGAACTGCGACACCACGAGAACCTCGCCGTCGACATCGGCAAGTGCCAGGTTGGTCTTGCCGTTCTCGTCCTCGTTAATGCGCAAGCCCCGGAGCTTGCCCCACAGCTTATCGGCCTCGGCGCACGTGTCGTCGTGGCCAACGCCCAGCAGTACCAGATAGCCGCGCCCAATTTTGCCCACGCACTCGCCGTCGACCGTCACGCCGGCGTTGAGCACGCGCTGCACCACCGCACGCACGGCCTACTCCTCGCCCGTCAGTTTGGCGGATAGGTGCTCGAGCGCGTGGAAACGATGGCTGATGGCGTTCTTCTCGTCCGCCGTCAGCTCGGCCATGGTCTTGCCCGGCGTGTCGACCGGCAGGAACAGCGGGTCGTAGCCAAAGCCGTGATCGCCGCGGCCCTCGTGTGCGATAACGCCCTCGCAGGCACCCTCACCATAGGTGACCAAACCGTCCGTGTCGATGAGCGCGACGACGCTCATAAAGCGCGCAGTGCGGTCCTCGTCGGCCACGCCTTCCAGGTTAACGAGGAGCTTGGCATTGTTGGCGGCATCGTCGCCGTGAACGCCCGCGTAGCGCGCGCTATATACACCGGGCTCACCGTCCAGCGCGTCGACGACCAGGCCCGAATCGTCGGCAATGGCCATGAGCCCCGTCTCTTCGACGGCAGCCTGCGCCTTGATGATGGCGTTCTCCAAAAACGTCGTGCCGTTTTCCTCGGGGTCCTCAAAATCGCCCAGCTGGCCGAGCGCCACAAAGCGAACCTCGGGCATAACCTTGCCCAAAATGGCCTCGATCTCGGTGAGCTTATGGGCGTTGCCCGTTGCCACGACGATGGTCGCCGCCGGGTCGAGGGTGTCGATGTCGATCTTCTCAAGTGCCATGAGTGGCCTCCTTGTCCGTATAGCAAAGTCACGTAAAAGGGACCGGTCTGTCGGCATCTCCCCTTTCATGTGGCATCAACCTTATCTATCGGCGTTTCCGCAGATAAAACCTGCCAAAATAAACCTGTCCCTTTTTGGCAGGTTAGGCGAGGACTTGGTGCTGGAGCTCGATGAGCTCGGCAATGCCCTTGTCGCCCAAATCGAGCAGGGCATTGAGGCGCTTGCGGTCGAAGGGTGCCTGCTCGCCAGTGCCCTGGAGCTCGATCATCTCGCCGGTATCGGTGGCGACAAGGTTCATGTCGACCTCGGCGTGACTGTCCTCGGAATAATCCAGGTCGAGCAGGGTGTTACCGTCGACAACGCCCATGGAAATCGCGGCGACCTGGCCCGTGAGCGGGATGCGCTCGAGCTTACCCGCCTCGACCCACATGGCAAGGGCGTCGTGCAGTGCCACCCAGGCGCCGGTAATGCTCGCCGTTCGCGTGCCGCCATCGGCCTGAATCACGTCGCAGTCGACGGTGACGGTGTACTCGCCGAGCGCCTTCATGTTGACGACGGTACGCAGGCTGCGGCCGATGAGGCGCTCGATCTCCATGGAGCGGCCCTTGCGGTTGGCATGCTCGCGCTTGCAGCGTTTGCCGGTCGATGCCGGCAGCATGGCGTACTCCGCCGTTACCCAACCGGCCTTGGCGCCCTTGCGCCAGCCCGGCACGCCCTCCTCGATGGTGGCGGCGCACAGCACGCGCGTATCGCCAAACTCGGCCAGGCACGAACCATGGGCGTGCTTCATGACGCCGCGGGTAAGCTTGATGGGGCGCAGCTCATCGGCGGCGCGGCCGTTGGCGCGATTGGCCTGTATATACTCCATGGAAAAATCCTTTCGGCAAAAGGTGAACGTGAGCCTTTGGTCGGTGACCTTTTATCTATTTCAGCTCATCGATATCGATATGTTCGATGCTCTTGAGCGGCTGACCAAAGATAAAGCTGCCCGCCACCGCAAACTCGGCAATGTTATCGGCCGTCGTTGCAAAACGATGCTGCGGCTCGGCTGCGTCGCCCGCCAGCTGCTCGCGGCGCGTGAGAATATCGGTCAGCTCACGCGTGGTCTCCTCGGCGGAGCTCACCACGCGCACTCCGGGACCCAGTGCATGGCGAATAGGCCCCACGAGCAGCGGAAAATGCGTGCAGCCGAGCACCACGGTATCGATGCCGTGGTCGCGCAGCGGTTCAACCGTGGCACCGACCAGCGCGCGTACGGCAGGCGTATCAAAGATGTCCTCGTTCTCGAGCCACTGCTCTTGCAGATGCGCACCCGAGGCGAGCTCGTGCTCAACGACCTCGACAAAACTCGAGGCAGGGCAGCCGTATACGTCGACGCCGGCATCCAGGTCCTGAATGGCACGCGTGTAAGCACCTGAGCGAATGGTGAGGTTGGTGGCGAGCACGCCCACCCGGCGCGTGCGGGTGCTGTTGATTGCCGCGCGTGCGCCCGGTGCGATCACACCGATGACGGGGACGTCGAGCACCTGCTGGGCCAAACGCAAGGCCGCAGCGGTCGCCGTATTGCAGGCGATGACCATGATCTTGACGTCGTGCTTCGACAGCCAACGGCCTGCCTGCAGTGCAAACGAGCGCACCTCGTCCTCGGTGCGGGTGCCGTAGGGGCAGCGCTTGGTGTCGCCAAAGTAGTAGACGGACTCGTGCGGCAACGCCGTCGCAATCGCGCGCGCAACCGTCAGACCGCCCAGTCCCGAGTCGAATACGCCAATGGGACGCGTGTCACCAGCCAGATTCTCAATATCGGACATGACCTCACCAGATTCTCTCTCGAAAAGATATGGCTCAGCGCGATAGGACCGCACTACGAACGGGCCGCGACCAGCAGCTCGGCCGTTGCCGCCCAGCCGTCGACAATCTTGCCGTGCGTGACGTAGGCGTTATCGCAGGTATCCAGGAACTCGGGCGCGCCGGCGCTGGTCAAACCGTTCTCGACCAGGCAGAACGTGCCCACGTGGTCAGCCATGTAGAAGTCGGACTCGGAATCGCCGAGCGCCAGCGTCTCCTCACGCTCGATACCCAGGTGCTCGCAGAAACGTGCGATGGCAACGCCCTTGTTGAGACCGGCGGGATTGATGTTAAACGCGCGGCCATCCTCGACGCGTTCGAGCTCGAGCGTCGTCGGTTTGGACAGATGGGTCAGATGGCCGTTGCAGGCCCAGACCAGGCCGCAGCCGGCCTCGTCAAGAATGGCCTGGACCTCGTCGTCGGGCACATCGCCGCGCATGCCGACGGTGACCTCGCGGTACTTGTAGCCAGTCGACATGTCGTTGTGGTACTCGATCTTGTGCGGCCAGCGGGCAAGAATCTTCTCGCACACGCCGGTCTGCTCGATCACCTGATGCGGCGTGAGGCCGCAGGCGGGGTCGTAGGGCATATCGCCGGTCAGATACTCCCAATCGTTGGCCTTAAGGTCGTACATGACCAGACCACCCATCTCGCCGATGTAGGAGTTGAGGCCGAGCACGCGCGCATCCTCGTGGATCATGGTGCGGTTGCGGCCCGAGGTGGGAACCACCTGTATGCCGGCGCGGGCAAGTGCCACGACAGCCTCGACGAGCTTGGTCGAGGGGTTGCCGTCGTTGTCGCGCAGCACGCACGAGCCGGGTGCGAGCATCGTGGCGTCCAGGTCGGTAAAGACGTACTTAACCTTGGCAAGACGCTCGCGCATCTCGCCCGAAAGCTCAGCGACGGTCGGCAGGGTATTGTGGGACATGGTCACTCCATTACGTAGAAGGGGCTTCTGGTCTTAGGCGTCGTACGCCGCAAGGGTGCGCTTGAGAATCGAACCATCGCGCTCACAAGGCTCGGGTCCGTTCTTGCGCAGCATACGCTCTTCCTCGCCCTTACCGGTCACGATGACCACGGCAGGATGGACGGTCTCACGCACGGCAGTCTCGATAGCGGCAACGCGATCAGTCACGATTTGCCAGTTATCATTTCCCTGCGCCTGAACGTTGCGCGCGATCTCGGCGCAAATATCCTCGACATCCTCGGGGCCGGGGTCATCCTCGCTAATCACGATTCGGTCGGCATACTTGCCAGCGGCGATGCCCATCGTGGTGCGTCGATCGACACCCTTACCACCCGTAGCGCCAAATACAACCGCCAGCTCGCGCTCGGGATAGTTCTCGCGCAAGTCACGCAGGAGTGTCTCGAGGCTCATGCCGTTATGTGCGAAATCGACGATGCCCAAGATTTTGCCCGATACGGACGGATAGAGCTCCATACGGCCGGGAACGAAGACGCCCTCAAAACCGTGGACGATACCCTCTTCGGAAATGCCCAGGGCCTCGGCGCAGGCAATAGCGGCAAGCGCGTTGGACACATTGAACTTAACCGGCGTGGGAATCACAATGTCGCGCGTAAAGCGGGGCGTGCGCACCGTTGCCACCACGCCGCAGTCGCCATTACGAATCGCCAGAGCAAGCACGTCGGCACGCTCGTCGGTCAGGGAGAACGTCACCGTACGTTCGCAACGAGATGCCGCCTCGAGCACGCGATCGACTTTATCCATATCGAGATTGACCACGGCAAAACGGCTCTGTGAGAAGATTTTGAGCTTGCTGGCAAAGTAATCCTCGAGCGTCGGATGCTCAATCGGCGAAATGTGATCCTCGCCGATATTGGTAAAGGCGCCGACTTCAAAGGCGATCTTGCCTGTGCGCTCGTATTTGAGGCCCTGGCTCGATGCCTCCATAACCAGCCACGGGGCACCCGCCTCCGCGGCATGCGCGATGCGAGACTGCAGCAGAAAGGATTCGGGGGTCGTCAGCTTGGAAGGACCCGCCTCGATGCCGTCGTCGAACTCAATGCCCGTATTAAGAGCGGGTCGATGACAGCCCGTAAGCTTGGCCTCGTTGGCGAGAATGCCGCGCAGATAAAAGCTACAGGTCGACTTGCCCTTGGTGCCTGTAAAGGCGCAGACCTTCACCTTACCCGACGGGTGCCCATAAAAGGCATCTGCCACCACGGCGAGCGTGCGACGAATATCACTCACAATCACCGCGGGAAGATCAACATCGTAATCGACCTCGGAAACGTAGGCCACGGCGCCATCGGCGATTGCCGAAAGCAGGTACTCACGCTTAAACGCGCGGCCCTTGCAGACAAACAACGTGCCCGGACGCACCTGGCGCGAGTCGTCAGTCGCAAACTCAATGCGCTGGTCGCACGAAGCGCTCGGTTTGGAAACAACAAGGTCATCTTCCTCGAGCAACTCTATATAGCGCATCAGAGTTAGCTTCTCTTGTGTCGGACTCGACATACAAAGACCTCTCTCGCTAAATTCAGCCTTAAAGGGCAAAAGACGTCCCGCGGCAGAAACGATGAAACATTCTGTATTATCAACCATCCTAATATGCCACCTGGCCTTGCGCGCATTGCAGCCTTCTAAAAAATTGCATGGACTGTGTCGTGGGTTAATAAATGACAACAGTGTCCACCCCGTGTAAAAACAGGGAAATCTGGGTGCTATTCTTTATCCAAATGTCTTGATGTGCCTCATTGACTCACAATGCCGACCCATCATGCCCAAGCAAAGGATTCCAGATGAAACGACACTTCGAACGTCGCCACCGCTCGGCACGCGTCCAGTTGACCAGGCACATCGTCTGCACCTTCGCAACGGTCGCTGTGGCCCTTGCCACCATCATCGGCGCGAGCGGCTGTTCGTCCTCCCAGAACGCCTCGAGCACCTACACACTCGTCGAGAATGGCAAGCTCACCGTCGCAAGTGACTTGGCCACGCCCCCGTTTGAATACGTCAACGATTCCGGCGAAGACCAGGGCTTTACCTATGAACTCATGGGCATGATCGCAGACGAGCTCGGTCTGGAGCTCAACTACTTGCCGGCGCAAAAGTTCGACGGCATTATCCCCATGGTCAAACAGGGTGTAAAGACCGATGTCGGCGCATGTAACATCACGATTACCGACGAGCGCAAGGAAGAGGTCGACTTCACCGACCCCTATATCGACTCCAACCAGGGCGTCGCAGTTGCAAAGAACACTGGATATGACACGGTCGATAGCCTCAACGCACCGGGCGTCAAAATTGCCGTGCAGTCGGGCACCACGTCCGAGGAGTGGGCAATCGAGAACCTGCCGCAGGCAACCACCGTCAACTTTGACGACTGGACGGCAGCCTTCACCGCCGTCATGAGTGGTCAGTGCCAGGCGGTCGTATGCGACCTGCCCGTTGAGCAGTGGATGGTTTCGAACTCCTTTACCGGTATGGAGATCATCAAAGAGGTTCCGACGGGCGAGCAGTTTGGCATTGCCGTCTCTAAAGACAACCCCGAGCTGACACAGGCCATCAACGATATCCTCGCCAAGATCAAGAGCTCCGGCGCCTATGACAAACTGTACGAGAAGTGGTTTGGCATGGCACCCACGAGCGGGTCCGATAACGAGGATGCCTCGAGCTCAGACGACGCGACGGACGCTTCACTCGCCGTCACCTCGGCGACCGCCAAGTCAAACGAGGACAGCGGCAACGGCGTGCTCGGCGGCGTCGCAACCCGCCTGACCTGGGAAGCGACAACGGGTAGCGACGAGGGCGACGTTTCGCAAATTGAGTTTGAGCTGCCCGAGGGCGGATCGTTTGAGAGCACCGATGTTAAGGTCACGCTGCTCGACGGACTGAACCAGACGGGTGTCAAGGCATCGTGCTCGCTGGACGGTTCAAAGCTCGTCATCAAGTTCGCCGATCCCGTCGCTGCCGGCTCGCAGATTCGCGTTGTCGTCCCCGACGTCGTATTCCCGAGCAACGCGGGTGCCTATGCCGTCACCGGCAGCTATGTCGCCGACGGCGACAAGCGAGATCTTCCCGAGAGCCCCACCATCAGCGTCTCGGAGAGCACCATGGTGCAAGAAATCGTCGCCTGGCTCGATGCCCAGCCTTGGGTTGCCGCATGGAACTCCAACCCGTTTTTGGGCATGTTCTTCAAGCCGCAGATTATCGTCACCTCAATCGCCTCGCTCTTTAAGGGCTGGGGCATAGCACTTGCCGTGACCGCCATCGGTTTTCCGCTCGCCATCCCCATCGGCTTGCTGTTT
The DNA here is from genome assembly GCA_018376905.1 of Collinsella sp. Taxonomy (GTDB): domain Bacteria; phylum Actinomycetota; class Coriobacteriia; order Coriobacteriales; family Coriobacteriaceae; genus Collinsella. The sequence continues at coordinate 79,876 of JAHAAK010000008.1, forward strand.
GCCTTTATGAAAATCAGTCATAGTCGTATGCTGCGCGGCATCGCCGTAACATACATCAACGTCCTGCGCGGAACCCCGCTCTTCCTGCAGATCTACATTGCGTTCTTTGGGTTCCCTATGATCGGTCTCAACGTGCCCAATCTGCCGCTCGGCGTTGGCGTGCTCTCCATCAACTGCTCGGCCTATCTTGCCGAGATTTTCCGCGCCGGCATCGAGAGCGTACCGCATGGTCAAGCGGAAGCCGCCTACTCGCTTGGCATGACTTGGTCCCAAGTCATGTCGCGCATCGTGATCCCGCAAGCCGTACGCTGCGTTATACCGACTATGACCAGCGAGTTCGTTATGCTGTACAAGGACACGTCGCTACTTTCGAGCGTTGGCGTCATGGAGCTCATGCTGTTCTCCAAAAACCTCACGGCCACCACGGGCAACATTACGCCCTACATTTGCGCCGCACTTTACTATCTGGTCGTGACGATTCCGCTCATCCACATCGTCACCAAGGTGGAGCACCGTCTCGCCGAGCGCAGCAAGCGTTAACCGCTCATACATAGCATTCGCAACCACGGCCCGACGCTTCGTCTGAAGATCGGGCGTGGTTTTTTCGGTTCGCTCGGCGCTTATGCCCTATCACGAAACAAAAGATTGGCATGATAGTAAAGATTATTTGACATCAGCTGCCACAATCCTTGCGGCAGTACACCTGAGCCGTCAGCAGAAAGGATCTTGCATGTGCGGTTTTGTCGGTTTTACCGGTACAGATGAACAGAGTGAGCTGGTTCTCACGGCCATGATGAATCGCATCATCCACCGTGGTCCCGATATGGGCGGCCAGCATATCGTCGACAACGTTGCCCTTGGCTTCCGTCGTCTTTCGATTCTCGATCTTTCCGAAGCTGGAGCTCAGCCCATGTCGAGCGACGACGGCAAGGTCACGATTGTCTTCAACGGAGAGATCTACAACTTCCAGGAGCTTCGCGCCGAGCTGGAGGCAGCCGGCTACGCCTTCCACTGCAACGCTGATACCGAGGTCCTGGTGCATGGTTACGAGGAGTGGGGCGAGGACCTGGTCAACCGCCTGCGCGGCATGTACGCGTTCGTGATTCACGACCAGAACAAGAACAAACTCTTTGGCGCTCGCGACATCTTTGGTATCAAGCCGTTCTATTACTACCAGGCATCCGATGGCTCGCTGCTGTTTGGCTCCGAGATCAAGAGCTTCCTGGACCATCCCAAGTTTGAGAAGGCTGTCAACCACGACGCGCTGCGCCCCTACCTGACGCTGCAATTCCCCGCCACGGAGGAGACCTTCTTTAAGGGCGTGTTCAAGCTTGCCCCGGCGCATTGCTTTACGTATGACCTGACGACCAACACCATGGACATCAAGCGTTACTGGAGCTGTGACTTCACCGACGACAACTCCAAGACCTTCGAGGAGTACGTGGACGAGTGCGACAAGGTCGTGCACGAAAGCGTCGCTGCACACCGAATCGCCGATGTTAAGGTGGGCTCGTTCCTTTCTGGCGGCGTGGACTCCAGCTACATTGCCGCCTGTCTCATGCCCGACACCACGTATTCTGTCGGCTTCGATTACAAGAACTTCAACGAGACCAACTACGCTGCCGAGCTTTCCGACAAGCTGGGCATCAAGAACGTCCGCAAGATGATTACCGCCGACGAGTTCTTCGATGCACTGCCCGATATCCAGTACCACATGGACGAGCCGCAATCGAACCTGTCCAGCGTGCCGCTGTACTATCTGGCTCAGATGGCTTCTGAGGAGGTCACCGTCGTCCTTTCGGGCGAGGGTGCCGACGAGCTGTTTGCCGGCTACGAGTGGTACGAGGACACCCCCGAGATGCGCTCCTTTAAGAAGCGTGTGCCGCTCGGCGTACGTCGCGCCCTGGGCTCGCTCGTTCAGCATCTCCCCTACTTTAAGGGCCACAACTTCCTGACGAAATGCGCCGAGGTTCCCGAGCGCTGGTATGTGGGTCAGGCAAAGGTGTTCGATCCCTCCGAGGTCGACGAGGTGCTCAAGCCCGCTTATGACACTGGCAAGAACGCCGCCGAGATGTGTGCCGAGTACTACAAGCAGGTTCCCAACTGCTGCGAGCTTTCCAAGAAACAGTATCTGGATATGAACATGTGGCTACCGGGCGACATCCTGCTCAAGGCAGACAAGATGTGCATGGCGCATTCTCTGGAGCTTCGCGTCCCGTTCCTGGACAAGAAGGTCATGGAGTTTGCCGAGCACATTCCCGCCAACTACCGTGTTAACGAAGAAGGCTGCAAGCTCGTTCTGCGTCACGCTGCCAACCGCACACTGCCCGACGAGTGGGCAACGCGCAAGAAGGTGGGCTTCCCCGTACCGGTCAAGTTCTGGCTGCGCGAGCAAAAGTACTACGACTACGTAAAGGAATACTTCACCGCACCGTGGGCTGCCGATTTCTTTGACACCGATGCGCTCATGAAACTGCTTGACGATCACTTTGAGGGTCGCGCGCTCAACCAGCGCAAGATCTATACCACGCTGACGTTCCTCATCTGGTACAAGCGCTTCTTTATCGACGAGGACAAGGGCGCCGAAGTCGCCGCGGTTGATTTCCGATCTCAGCCGAACACATTGAGCGGATAGGACGTTCCCGCAGCTAGCCGAACGCCCCCGAGGCCCCATCCGGGCCCCGGGGGCGCCGTTTTCCCAGTTGAAGGAACGGTGGAGATGTGTTTCGATGGGTC